>JAYVNR010000227.1:0-3644 GCA_043758305.1 Pedobacter sp.
TGCTAACACTCTGCCAATCCCAATGATGAATATCATCAACGGTGGCTCGCATTCTGATGCTCCAATTGCTTTTCAGGAATTTATGATCATGCCAATCGGCGCTTCTTCCTTCTCGGAGGCTTTGCGCTGGGGAGCAGAGGTTTTTCATACCCTTAAAAAAATCCTGCACGACAGGGGCCTTTCCACAGCAGTTGGCGATGAGGGCGGCTTTGCTCCAAAGTTCGACAGCACAGAAGATGGAGTAGAAACTATTTTGAAAGCCATAGAAAAAGCGGGATACAAACCTGGCGAAGACATCTACATCGCTTTTGATTGCGCTGCTTCTGAATTTTACAAAGATGGCAAATACGATTATACCAAGTTTGAAGGACCAGACGGCGCCATCCGCACTAGCGCAGAGCAGGTAGATTATCTGGTAGAACTAGCATCGAAATATCCAGTTGTTTCTATTGAAGATGGGATGGATGAAGATGACTGGGATGGCTGGAAATTGCTTACCGAAAAGCTAGGAGATAAAGTTCAGTTAGTAGGCGATGATTTATTTGTAACGAATGTTAAGCGTTTGCAACAAGGCATCGACAAAAACATAGGCAATTCTATTCTTGTAAAAGTTAACCAGATCGGTTCGTTGACTGAAACTATTAACGCGGTATCTTTAGCACAAAACAATGGCTATACATCAGTAATGAGCCACCGCTCTGGTGAAACAGAAGATTATACAATAGCCGATTTAGCAGTTGCGCTAAATTGCGGACAGATTAAAACTGGCTCTGCATCACGGTCTGACAGGATTGCTAAATACAACCAATTATTGCGCATTGAAGAAGAGCTTGGCGCTAATGCGAAGTTTATCGGCAAGAATTTTAGGTTTTTGAAGAAATAGCAAGCAGTCATGCTGAGCCTGTCGAAGCATAAGCTTAGTCAAAGCATATATCCTGTCGAAGCATGTTAACAAGTTAATAATCTGTACCTTTCAATCATCCGAAGTTTTTAAAACTTCGGATGATTTTGTTTTAATTTGTATTCTATGAACCGATTTGTCAATCTTATAAAAAACAAATACTTCCTTGCAACTATCGCATTTTTAGTTTGGATGCTATTCTTTGATCGGAATGACATCATGTCGCAATACGAATACCGTACTCAATTGAATCAATTAGAACAAGAGAAAGAATTCTACACCAAAGAAATCCAGCAGGTTACCACAGACCTTCAGGAGCTGAGCAGCAACCGGGCAAAGCTTGAAAAATTTGCCCGCGAAAAATATCACATGAAAAAAGACAATGAAGATGTTTATGTGATAGTGCCGGAGAAAAAAGAAGGAAAGTCTATTTTTTAGCGTTTGTTGTGCCACGTGCTGGTATGACCAAGTTGTTTAAGCATCTGCTGCTCGCTTGAATCAAGCTCTCATTTTTTAGCAAAAATCACATTATATTATGATTTGCTTAGATATGTGATATGAAATAACTATATTTATAAGAATAAACACATTATAATGTTAGTTTATCAATTTGGCGAGTCAATTAGAGAAAGAAGAAAGCAACTTGGCATCACGCAGCCACACTTAGCCGAACTTGCAAAAATAAGCACTAATACTTTGTATAAATTAGAAAGAGGGAAAGGCAATCCCTCTTTGATGGTACTGAGCAAATTAGCAGAAGTTTTGGGAATGGAGCTCATGCTCAACATAAAAAAAACACATTAATATAAATGAGAGCAATGGAAATATACCGCAATGGTACGTTAGCCGGAACCCTCACTGAAGAAAGCCGCCATAGCTTCGTATTCAGGTATACCGATTTTTACTTTAATGATGCGAGCAAACCAGCAATCAGCTTAACACTTCCTAAAATTCAGCAACAATACAATAGCCAATTTCTGTTCCCCTTTTTTTTTAATATACTAAGCGAGGGAGTGAACAGAAAACTCCAAAGCACACAGCTAAAAATTGACGAAGAAGACAGTTTTGGCTTGCTGATGGCAACCGCACAATACGATACCATAGGAGCAATAACTGTAAGGCCAATATCAGAATGACATTGTCAGATTTAAAATATTGCCCCGGCACGTTGGCTCAAGGTTTTACAGCTTATAGCCCTACTTGTTTGCGGAACTTGTTCAATGGCAAAAAGGTGAGCCATGTTTTGCCTTATGAACAGCCCCAATTGAGCGAAGCCGTTACGGAACAATTTATAGAGAACCGGAAGCGCATTTCTATATCGGGCGTGCAGGAGAAATTAAGCCTTATACTTGAAAAAAACCTATTGCGGTTAACCAGGCAGGGAGAACAGGGCACGTACATCCTAAAGCCCATTCCCCGGGACTTGAAAAAAATTGACCAGGTACCGGCAAACGAACATCTCACTATGCAAATATCCAAGCAGGTTTACAAAATAAACACTGCCGAAAATGCACTCATATTTTTCAAGAATGGTGCGCCTGCTTATATCACTAAACGCTTTGACGTAAAAGCCGACGGCGAAAAATGGGGCAAGGAAGACTTTGCTACGCTGGCAGGCAAAACCACGAACAACGCCGGAGCTAATTTCAAATATGAATACAGCTACGAAGAAATTGGGTTGCTCATACAAAAATATGTGCCAGCGTGGCGGGTTGAGATAGAGAAATACTTCTCGCTGGTGGTTTTTAATTTTCTGTATTCTAATGGCGATGCGCACTTAAAAAATTTCTCGCTGCTAGAATCTACCAAGGGAGATTACTTGCTAAGCCCAGCTTACGATTTGATAAATACAAAGCTGCATGTTGATGATACCGATTTTGCGCTTGATAAGGGGCTATTTGCAGATGGCTTTAAAAGCGAGAAATACTACAGGACTGGCCACCCCAGTAAAGCCGACTTTATAGAATTTGCCCGCAGAGTAGGCGTAACAGAAACCAGAGCCGAAAAACTGTTACAGCCCTTTTTGCAAAGGCAGCCTTTTATGGAAACCCTGTTAAGCCGCTCCTTTTTAACTGAGGCTAATAAGCGGGCGTATTTGCTGGGCTATAATGAAAAAAGAAATTGGTTGGTGGGGTAATGTGGAATGAGTACGATTTGGACTGCTGCCGACATAACGCAGGAAACTACATCTGTCCATGATATATCTGCATATAAGGGCTTAAACTTTCGCGTTGCTGTCCTTCATCGTTGTTCCCCCTTACAACTCCCCGCTCCTCTTCCTATTAAACCACTCGAGCGTTAGCAGCCCCAGTATCACAAAGAAAATAAGCTTTAAATTAATAAGGTCTTCGTATTTGCGTTCTTCGTACGAGATGGTTTTAACCTGTTCATTTGCTTTTACAAGCGTAGCCAGATCGGCAACCTGTGCCGGATAGATCATTTTGCCACCACTTTGTTTAGCAATACCGTACAACAACTGGTGATTAGCCGTAGTATGCTGAAATTCTGCCTGCTGCTGCACAACTACAAACTGCCCGGTAGAAGAATATTTGACTTTGCCTAATTGCACATTAGCAGAATACGTATACTCGCCGGGCGGCAGCACGCTTGCATTCAGCATATAGGATTTGCCGGTACGCGAAAACAGAAAAGAATAACTGTTGCCCGAAGCATTGCGCAATGACAGGTTAACATCAGGCGTATTTACAAGTTCGTAAGAATCGTTGTAAAGCTCGGCATTGAG
>JAYVNR010000228.1:0-3641 GCA_043758305.1 Pedobacter sp.
GAGTCTCTTTCCTTCATAGTCTCGCGTTTGTCGAATGTTTTCTTGCCCTGAGCCAAGCCTATTTCCAGCTTAGCGAAACCCCTATCGCTAATGAATAGCGCTAAAGGCACTATGGTAAAGCCTTTTTCTTCGCCCTTTTCACGCAGCTTTTTCATCTCCTTTTTATTGAGCAGCAAAGCACGGTCGCGTTTTTGTTCGTGATTGTAGAATGAGCCATGAGAATACTCGGCTATATGCATATTGCGTACATAAAGGCCATTGTCTATAAAAGAACAAAAAGCATCGTTAATATTTGCTTTTCCTTCGCGGATGGATTTTATTTCTGTGCCAAGAAGCTTTATGCCTGCAGTATATTTATCGAGGATGTGAAATTCGAAATATGCTTTTTTGTTCCTGATGTTTAAGTCGCCCGCCATAATGCTGCTAATATCTGAAAGATAATCCTACAAAGAACACCTTTGCTGCATCTTTTGTGATGCCATAATTTATGCCAGTATCTAAATTGAAGTTATTAGTTAGCGAATAGATAAGCCCCGTATTGCCGTATAGGCTAAAGCTTTTACTTTCAAAACTTAAATTATAATACGACTCTGCAAAGCCTTCCAGCTTTCGCAAAATTTCTCTGTTGAAGGTTACCGAGTTTAACATTTCTATATGATGACCATCGCCGATTTCATTTTTAATAATATCAAATTCTGCCTGAGCGCCGAAGCCCCATTTTGAACCCAGCTCTGCAGCGAAAGGAAAAATTACGCCTCCTTCAATACCGTTATCTTTTAGTGGGATATTCACATATGGCATTACGCTCAGTGCAGTTTTTCCGGAATTATTCCCCCAAATATTGTGCTTGATGCGCAGCGTTGCATCATTGAAAAAATCCCCTGTGTTTTCATTAGCCTCGGTGCGGAACTTAGAGTATGTATTGATAACCAGTTGCAAGTCCGTGGAAGGGCCTAATCCTAATTTAAGGTTGGCAAGGTTATAAAATCGGGCGGTTTCCTTTATCCCTTTATTAATAGTATTTGATGTTTTCAGAAGGTCTGTTTCTACCTGAAAATGCCCTGCATCAAGGGTATAAGCGCTTTCAGTAACATCTGGCCTATCTGTAGCCATTTCTCTCATCAGGGCTTTAGGAACAGGGCGAAAAAGATTATAGTTTATTAGAGAAGTATCGGTTTGGGCAATTGTCGCAATTTTGCTGAAGCATAGTAGAAATAACAGTACCCACTTCATTTTACCGGATGATTAAGATCGGGATTTTTACCTGGTGCCTCACCGAATTTAGCGTAGTGCCGAATATCCAGTCGCTTAGCCCTTTGTGCCCATGTGCTCCCATAACCAGCAGATCCATGTGGTTTGATTTTGCCAGCTCAGATAGGGCATGTGAGGCATTGCCGTATCCAATTAAAATAGAAACTTCATAGCCCAGATCATTCAGGTTTTTTTGATACTTCTCCAGGTTTTCTGTATCGCTCTGCGTTTCAAGATCCATCGTTTTATCTCCATGGTAGGTTGCACCGGCAGTTTCTACAATATGCATCAAATAATAGTGTGCCTCTTTGCCGCCCTGTATAAGCGCATGGCGAATTGTGTTCAGGTCTTTTTTAGAAAAATCTACAGGAATGCCAATGTGGTTATAAACAATTGCTTCAATGGAAATAATATCCAGGGCGTTTCCATGAGGGATGCTGGAACGTGGCAAAACGCTTTTTTTAAGCAGCGGCGTAAATACAATATAAAGCATTAGCAGTGAAACAAAAATAGCCACCGGAAAAATTACCAGATAGGTTATAAAGCTATTGCCATTGGATGCCATAAACCCGCTTATGGTTTCTATAACCAATTTAATATTTAGCCCAATTATGATCAATGCGCTAAGCCATGCCAGTATTTTTACCCAGTTCTTCAAGGCAAACTCTTTCATGGATTCCTTATCGGATGTGAAGTGGATGAGAGGTATTATGGCAAAACCGAGTTGCAGGCTTAATACAACCTGGCTTAGCACAAGCAATCCGCCCAAAGCGCTCTCCCCAAAATATAAAATAGTGAATATGGCCGGCAGTATTGCAAACAGGCGGGTAAGGAGCCGCCGAAGCCAGGGTGCAATGCGGAGGTTTAAATGGCCTTCCATAATTATTTGCCCGGCCAGGGTGCCTGTTATAGTCGAGCTTTGGCCCGAAGCGATAAGGGCGATAGCAAAAAGCGCAGGAGCCATTGAGCCAAATATGTTCTCAAGGAGTTTATAAGCATCCTGTATCTCTGCTACCTGATGAAGCCCGTTTTTGTAAAAAGCTGTTGCCGCTAAAATCAGTATTGCTGCATTTACAAAAAAAGCGAGGTTAAGGGCAATGGTGGTATCTATCAGGTTGAACTTTAGTGATTCTTTTATCCCTTTCTGGCTTCGGTTTATTTTGCGGGTTTGTACCAGTGAAGAGTGCAAGTACAAATTATGCGGCATTACTGTTGCGCCAATTATGCCTATTGCAATATAGAGGGCATTTCCCGACAGGAATGACGGCTTAAAGCCTGAGAGCACTTCATTGAGATGTGGTTTTACAATGAACATCTCTGCCAAAAAAGCAAGGCCGATTATCAGCACCATACATACGATGAAGCTTTCCATTCTTCTCATTCCTTTATTGAGCAGGAAGAGAAGCAAAAAAGTATCTAAAATAGTAAGCGATACCCCCCAGATCATTGGCAGCCCCATCAACAGGTTTAAGCCAATAGCCATACCGATTATCTCGGCGATATCGCAGGCTATTATGGCAATCTGGGCCATCACATACAACGGAAAGTTGATGTAGTTGGGATAAGCATTTCGTGATGCCTGAGCAAGGTCTACGCCTTTAACAATACCAAGCCTTGCGCTTAGCGATTGCAACAACAGGGCAATCAGGTTAGACATAAGCAAAATCCAGATCAACTGGTAGCCAAACTGGCTGCCACCGGCAATATCTGTAGCCCAGTTGCCCGGGTCCATATAACCTACGCTTACCAGATAAGCCGGGCCAATATAGGCCAGTAATCTACGCCAACCTGTTTTGCCCGATGTGCTGACCGTTGAATGTACTTCGCTTAATGATTCTGTGCTCATAGCAATACTAATATATTTTTAGCTGCCTCGCGGCTAATGGAAATTTCTTTATCGTTTAGCAGGAGGATTACAGAACTGTCAAATTCAATAATATCAAGCACTGTTATTTTTTTGCCTAATGTGAGGCCGTTTTTCTCTAAATATTGAAGGAAGCTCGGCGAGTGCCCGCTAACGCCTGATATTGTTCCGGAAGCCCCAATGCTCATTTTAGAAATTTTAATAAGCTCTTTTTTATTGAAATTTCCGTCTTTGTCGGGAATTAAGTCGCCGTGCGGGTCAACTTTTGGATAACCAAGAAATTCTTCCAACCGCTCTATCAGCAAATCCGATTTAATGTGTTCCAGTTCCTCCGCTATGTCATGCACTTCATCCCATTTAAAACTAAGCTTGTCAACTAAAAACACTTCCCATAACCTGTGCTTGCGGACAATATTTACAGCTGTTTCCATTCCCTCATCGGTTAAAGTCACACCCTGGTATTTTATATAATTGATAAGCTTTTTTTCAAAAAGCTTTTTCAGCATGTCTGTTACCGATGAAGCTT
>JAYVNR010000229.1:0-11195 GCA_043758305.1 Pedobacter sp.
CTTACAACCTGGACAGGGCGGGATGGAGGCCCGGAATTTAGCCCGGATGGAAAGCTCATCGCTTACACACGATCTACGTTTAACGATAACTACCTAATGTATGATCAGGGAATATTGTGCACTGTTCCTGTAAATGGAGGAGAACCAACTGCTCACACAGTTTCTCTTGATCGCCCTGTGGGTTCGCCTGAGTGGACAAAAGATGGAAAACAAATCTATTTTTTAGTATCGGATGACAGGCAGCGCTACATTTCAGCTTTGACCCTTGCATCTGGCAAAATTGAAAAAATAATCAGCGGAGAGAAAAGCTTCCAGTTCCTCAAGCAAAACATCAACGGAACATGGCTTACGCTGTTAAGCACCCCGCAACTGCCTGCCGAACTGTATGTTTTGGAGAAAACTCCAAGGCGCCTTACCAATTTTCAGGATGAATGGCTAAAAAACATTCAATTAGCCACTACCGAGGGTTTTCAGTCCAAAAGCGCTGATGGCACTATGGTAGGAGGTTTGCTATACCGCCCTGCAAATGTTCCGTCTAATCAAAAATTGCCCCTTATTTTGTTTATACATGGCGGCCCGGTATCGCAGGATGAATTTAGTTTCGACCAAAGCAGGCAAATACTTGCAGGTGCTGGATATGCAGTTGCAGCAGTAAATTATCGCGGAAGCAATGGCAAAGGCATTGAGTTCACCAAAACAATTTCCGGCGATTGGGGGAACAAAGAAGTTATTGACCTTCATGGGGCTGTAGATTATTTAGTTGCGCAAGGAATTGCAGATCCAAACAGGCTTGGCGTTGGTGGTTGGAGCTACGGCGGAATACTCACCGATTACCTTATTGCTTCAGATACTCGTTTTAAGGCTGCAGCAAGTGGCGCAGGAACTGGGTTTGCATTAGGGCTTTACGGAATAGACCAGTACATTTTGCAGTACGACAATGAAATTGGCGTACCGTGGAAAAACCTGGATAATTATATTAAAATTTCATACCCCTTTCTGCATGCCGATCGGATTAAAACGCCTACCATGTTTATGTCTGGCGAAAAAGATTTTAATGTGCCAACTGCCGGAAGCGAGCAAATGTATCAGGCTTTGCGCTCTTTAGATGTCCCTACGCAATTGATTGTTTATCCCGGGCAATTTCATGGGCTTACAGTTCCAAGCTACCAGGTTGACCGTATGCAACGGTATATTGACTGGTATGGAAAGTATTTAAAGTAAGATATATCGGCTTTACTAGGCTTATGCATTTTCACAAACTTGTATTTGGGTGCCTAAACCATCAATAGTTATTTCAACCACATCTCCGTCTTTAAGGTATTGTGGGGGTCTCATGCCCATCCCTACTCCTGCCGGAGTTCCTGTGCTGATGAGGTCTCCGGCTTCTAATGTCATGAATTGTGAAAGATAATGAACTAAGTAATTGCAATTGAAAGCCATGTTTGACGTGTTCCCCTTTTGCATTTGCCTACCATTTAAATGTAATGAAATAGCCAGATTTTGCACATCCTCAATTTCATCGGCTGTAGCCAAAAATGGCCCTATCGGATTAAAATTATCGCATGATTTGCCTTTTGTCCATTGCCCTCCCCGCTCCAATTGAAACTCCCGTTCAGAAACATCATGCGATATGCAAAAGCCAGCTATGTAGTTTTTGGCATCAGAAACATGGTTTAGGTATCGGGCATCCTTTCCAATTACAATTCCTAATTCCGCTTCCCAGTCTGTCTTCAGGCTTTTTCTTGGAATAAGTATGGGGTCGTAAGGCCCTACAACAGTATTGGAACCTTTTTGAAAAATGATAGGTTCCAGAGGGATCGCCATTCCAGCTTCTATTGCGTGGTCGGAATAATTTAAGCCAATGCAAATTACTTTTCCGGGACGTGCAATACATGCAGCCCATCGGGCATCTTTTGGCACCTCCGGCAAAGACGATATATCTTCTAATTTGCTCCTTATTCCTTCTATGCCATATTTTTGGAAACACATCCTGTCCCAATCGGAAAATAAATGTGAAACATCTCTTCTAATTCCATTGATGTCTATAATGCCGGGCTTCTCTATTCCGGATGCTTCAAATCGGATTAACTTCATAGTTTATTATCTTTATCTCGATTAGCAATATTCAAGTAAATGTAATAAGTTTGTTATATAAACTATCTGGATGCCTGTAGTACAATTTACCGGAACATTTGGTAAGACCGAACTGGTTCATTTGCTGAAACGATCCATGTTTGGGGTTAAGCAAAATGATATTGCTGTTTTTCAGGGGAAAAGCCTTTCACAGGTAGTGGATGCATTGCTTACCAATGAAGCTCCGCCTCTATCTCCGGTCAACAATTATAATGATTCCGCTTATACCGATGCCCTTGTGCCAGCAGGACAGCCATGGGCAACAGCTGGATATGGCGACGGGACAGCAAATTCAAGGCGGACACTTTCCTTTAAATCATGGCTAACAGGGCTAATGATCCAACAGAATACTACCCTTAGGGAAAAAATGTGCCTCTTCTGGCAAAATCACTTTTCTACACAAACAAGCGTTGTAGGCGATGCACGATATTCTTATAAAACCAATGCCTTGCTAAGGGCTAATTGTTTTGGCAATTTTAAAGACCTTGTGAAACAGGTTACCCTGGATCCCGGTATGCTGAAATACCTGAATGGATATGTAAATACCAAAGCAGCGCCCGATGAAAATTATGGAAGGGAGCTTCAGGAGCTATTTACGCTAGGAAAGGGCCCTGGCTCACAATATACCGAGGCGGATGTAAAGGCAGCAGCAAGGGTGCTTACCGGTTATAAAATAGACGCTACAGCCATTACATATATATTTGATTCTACAAGGCACGATAGTACCGACAAGCAGTTTTCGGCATTTTTTAATAATACTATTATTAAAGGAAAAACAGGTGTTGACGGAGCCAAAGAGCTGGATGACCTCCTTAACATGATTTTTATGCAAACAGAGGTAAGCCTGTTCCTTTGCCGCAAGCTCTATCGCTTTTTTGTATATTATACTATTACACCTACGGTTGAGGCTGAGCTTATAGCACCACTTGCTGAAATATTCAGGGCTAATAATTACGAACTAAAGCCAGTATTGAAAGCCCTTTTTACGAGCGATCATTTTTTCAAAGTGCAAAACATGGGCTGTATGATCAAAAGCCCCGCCGATTTTGCTATTGGCTTGTGCCGTGAATATGATCTGCTATTCCCTGATTCATCAGATTATGTGAACCAGTATTACATGTGGGATTATATTCGCACACAGGCCGCAACCCTTCAGCAGGATTTAGCAGACCCGCCAAATGTTGCCGGCTGGCCCGCCTATTACCAGCAGCCCCAGTTTTATGAACTTTGGGTAAACACCGATACAATTACCAAGCGAAATGCTTTTACTGATCGTTTTATCAGTACTGGGTATACCCGTAATGGAAAAAAAATTGCCATAGACCCAATAGCCTACACAGAAAAATTTGCCAATCCGGCCGACCCTAATATTTTAATAAATGATGTTTTGGCTCAGCTTTATCGTATTGATGTGTCTGCCACGGTGAAAACATTTTTGAAAAGTATTTTGCTCAGCAACCAGACAAATGATTTCTACTGGACTACAGCCTGGACAGACTACAAATCTGATCCGGCTAATACTGCCAAGAAAAACATTGTGCTAACCCGGTTGCAGGCTATGTACAAATACCTCATGAATTTAGCGGAATATCAACTATCATGAAAAGAAGAGACTTTCTTGCTAAAGCCATACCGGCCGGGGTTGTAATGCCTTCTCTAATAAACGGGCTTACTTTTAAAGCATTTGGATCATCGCCCTTGATGTCGGCGCTTACAGCAGCAGGAGAAGAAACAGATCATGTTTTAGTAATTATTCAACTAACGGGGGGAAATGACGGGTTGAACATGGTGGTCCCTATAGATCAGTACGACAATCTTGTTAAAGCCCGCTCGAACATTATTCTGCCTAAAACTAAAATATTAAAGCTGGGAGCAAATGAAACGGGGCTCCATCCGGCCATGACCGGTTTAAGCGCACTTTACAAAGAGGGCAAATTGCAGGTAATACAATCTGTAGGGTACCCGCAGCCAAATTTTAGCCATTTTAGGGCAACAGACATCTGGCTTACAGGATCAGATTCTACGCAGGTATTGAGCAATGGCTGGGCTGGCAGGTATTTAGACCAGCAATATCCCAGCTACCCGCTAGGCTATCCAAATTCTGTAATGCCCGATCCGCTAGCTATTCAAATCGGGTCGTTTATATCGCCGGCTTTTCAGGGACCCTCTGTCGGCATGGGCTTGGCCATTTCAGATCCTGTAAATTTTTATAATCTTATAAATGGTATTCAGGATCCGGCACCAAACACAAATGCCGGCAAAGAATTGACTTACATCAGGCAGGTATCGCAACAAACTCAGCAATATGCTGCTGTTATAAAAAGTGCAGCTGCAAAGGTTAGCATACAGGGCACTTATCCTACCGGGAATTCGCTTGCAGATCAGTTAAAAATAGTGGCCAGGCTGATTGGCGGGGGATTAAAAACCCGGATTTATATGGTAAATATAGGTTCGTTCGACACTCATTCTGCTCAGGTGAATGCAAATGCTACAGAAACTGGCACTCATGCTAACCTCCTTATGAAAGTTAGCGATGCAGTTAAAGCCTTTATGGACGATCTTAAATTACAGAATGCCTCTAAAAGAGTAATAGGGATGACTTTTTCTGAATTTGGCAGGCGGATACAGTCAAATGCCAGCGGAGGAACAGACCATGGGGCGGCAGCTCCTTTATTCGTATTCGGCGATTATGTACAAAGCGGAGTTTTAGGCAGCAACCCGATTATACCTGCCTCTGCTACCGTGAATGACAATGTGCCTATGCAGTACGATTTTCGTTCTATATATGCCTCAATATTGCAAAACTGGTTCTGTGTTTCTGATACTACATTGCAAAACGTGATGCTGAAAAACTTCCAAAGCTTACCAGTAATAAGCGGGGGAGGCTGTAGCCTAAGCATTGCCAACAGCTCAATTGGCAAGGAAATCATTTCAAATTACCCTAACCCTTTTCAATCTTCCACAACAATTGCTTACAAATCGATGGGCGGCCATGTGCTTATACAGGTATTTGACATTCAGGGAAGATTAATAGCCACGCTTGTAGATGCGGTTAAATCATCCGGGAACTACACTGTACAATTTGAAAACCCCGGCTTCCGTCCCGGTATTTATTATGCCCGGCTTCAAAATCAGGAACTTCAGCAGGTCCGTACAATGGTAATTGCGGGTTAAGCACCTTAGGATTAATCTTACTGCTAAACAAAAATTCTTATCCTACATCAAGAGCCAAAAGGTTTTACTGCTTTAATTTTGTTTTGAACAACAACTTGTTCTATGCAATCATTTATCAAAAACTAAACTAAATATTATGGCAACTAAATGGAAGATTGATCCAATGCACAGCGAAGTGCAATTTAAGGTAAAGCATTTGATGATAACTACCGTAACTGGTTATTTTCAAACTTTTGACTTGGAAGCAGAAACAGAAAATGATGACTTTAATACTGCATCAAAAATTGAATTTACGGCAGAAATAGATTCTATAAGCACAAACAACGAACAGCGTGACACGCACCTTAAATCGGCAGATTTTTTCAATTCAGCAGAATTTTCCCAGCTTAAATTTGTGGGCAAAAAATATGATGGAAGCGGCGATGAAGCCAAATTGCAAGGAGATTTAACAATCAAGGGAACAACAAGGCCCATTACTGTAAACGTTGAGTATGGCGGTATTGTGGTTGATCCATACGGACAAACCAAAGCCGGCTTTACAGTGTCTGGCAAAATAAGCAGAAAAGAATTTGGCCTTACATGGGGAGCAGTTACCGAAGCCGGAACAGTAGTAGTGAGCGACGAGATACGCCTAAATGCTGAAATACAGCTAATTAAACAAGCTTAGCTTATAGCCCCCAGGATGTATGGGGGCTTATTAAAAACATCCTGATGAATTTCAAGCACTATCATTCTTCCGACCGCGGTTTAAAAGATCTTGGCTGGCTACAAAGCAATTTTACCTTCAGTTTTGGCAGCTACTCCAATCCTGCAAATGCTGGTTTTGGGCTTTTGAGAGTATTTAATGACGATTTTGTTAGCCCGGGAAATGGCTTTGGCCTTCATGCGCACCAGAATATGGAGATTATTTCCATTATGCTGCAAGGCACTATGAACCATAAAGATTCTCTGGGCTACTCTGAAGTTGTGGGGAAAGACTGGGTGCAGATTATGAGTGCCGGAAGTGGGTTGAGACATGAAGAATATAATGTTGGCGAAGACGAAGTTAATTTTTTGCAAATCTGGATTGAGCCCAAGCTTCAAAATATCAATCCCCGTTACCAGCGCAGGTATTTTCCGCAAGCGGAACGAAAAAATCAGCTCACAACAGTTGTAAGCACCGAAGAAGGCACCGCACATTGCTGGATCAACCAGAGCGCAAAGCTTTCGTTAGGTTTTTTTGAATCGGATACAAGCCACCCATACATTTTCAACCCCACCAACAAATCTGTTTTTATATTTGTAATGAGCGGAGAAATTAAAATCAATGAAGAGTCAATCAGTTCAAGAAATGCCATGGGTATTTGGGGAACAGGGAATTTTGATATCAAAATTATTGAGGAAAGCCATTTTCTAATTATAGAAGCCCCAATAAATACCTGATTAAAATTGATCAGCTATATTTGGCTATGTTTCAGCAAATAGACAGCCATATTAGCCGATGTGCCCCTATCTCACTTCCCCAACTTGAAATCTTCCATTCGCATTTAAAGTCCAGGTTTTATAAAAAGAAAACCTTATTGCTTCGCCAGGGCGAGATTTGCAGGTTTGAAGCATATATTGTTAAAGGCTGTGTAAAAAAATATTACATCGATCAATCAGGCAACGAAGTGATACTCCAATTTGCTGTAGAAGACTGGTGGATAAGCGATATTGGAAGCTTTGCAGAGCAAAAACCATCCAACCTTTTTATTGAAACTCTTGAAAATACAGAACTTCTAGTCATTGATTACGAAGGCAAAGAGACATTGTACAAACTTATCCCTCATCTTGAGCGTGTTTTCAGAATTATGCTTCAACGGGCATATTCAGTATTAGAAAGCCGTTTTTATGCCACTATCTCACATTCGGCTGAGACGAGGTACCTCGAGTTCGTTAAAAAATACCCCTCTATCCCGCAACGTGTTCCCCAGCAACAAATTGCTTCATATTTAGGCATAACGCCCGAATCGCTAAGCCGTATCAAATCGAATATTATTAAGAAAAAGTAGTTCTTATCCTACATCAATTTCTGGATTTATTCAGGCATTTACCTTTGTATCAATATTTTTAGAAACATGGAAGATAGAATTTTAGGTTTGCACCACATCACTGCTATAGCAGGAGGAGCGAAACGCAATTACGATTTTTATACACACATATTAGGGCTAAGGCTGGTAAAAAAGACCGTCAATTTTGATGATCCTTATACGTACCATTTTTATTATGGAGATAAGGTTGGCACGCCCGGCTCTATACTTACCTTTTTTCCTTGGGAAGGGATGCAAAGTGGCAGGCGTGGCACAAGGCAGGTTACAGAAATTGGGTATTCTGTGCCAGAAAATAGCTTGGGCTTCTGGCTTAAGCGTTTGGAAGACCATAACATTATTTATAACAAGGTATCTGAAAAATTTGGCGAGCAATACTTAACCTTCCTTGATCCAGACGGGCTTAAATTTGAGCTTACGGTTTCAAAATCTGCCGATAACAGGCTTCCATGGGAAACAACGGAAGTCTCTGCGAACAATGCTGTTAAAGGCTTTCACAACGTAACTATCACCAGCAACAAGATAGAGGCAACAGCTAATGTCCTCACGGATATTTTTGGCTATGCTCTACAACAAAGCAATGTTAACAGGCATCGTTTTGCTACAGATGCTGTAGATACAGCCAATCTTATCGATTTAGTTGAAGCGCCCGGAGAGGCGATAGGCCATGTTGCAGTAGGTTCAGTACATCATGTTGCTTTTAGGGTAAAAAATGATAAAGTCCTAATGGATTTCAGGCAAAAAGTGGCAGATGCTGGCCTTCATATCACAGAAAAAATAGACCGCAATTATTTCTATTCTCTCTATTTCCGTGAACCGGGAGGTGTATTGTTTGAAATTGCCAGCGATAATCCAGGTTTTTCAATTGATGAAAGCGTAGATGAACTTGGTTCAGGCTTAAAATTGCCCTCGCAATATGAAGGCATCCGCCAGGAGATACTTGAACGCTTACCAAGTTTATTATAAATGTACCAGTATACTAAACATATTGTTGAAAGCGGGCTGCCGCTTGCCCAAGCTAAAAAAGCTCTAATAATGTTGCATGGAAGGGGAGCAACCGCAGAAAGCATAAGTACACTTTCTCGCCATTTAACCTTGCCGGTTACGGCTATACTTGCGCCACAGGCAACTGACCGCAGTTGGTACCCATATAGTTTTTTAATGCCCTTAGAACAAAACCAGTCAGCTCTTGACTCAGCTTTATCAATTATTGACGGTTTAGTAAAAGATGCTTTAAGAGAAGGAATACCCTTAAACCAAATATATTTTTTAGGGTTTTCTCAGGGAGCTTGCCTGTGTTTAGAATATACTGCACGAAATGCGGCGGCTTATGGAGGCGTAATTGCTTTTACCGGTGGATTGATTGGAGAAAAGCTAAATTTAGAAAACTATAAAGGCGATTTTTCCCAAATGCCTATTTTGCTCACAACTGGCGACCCGGATCCTCACGTGCCATTGTGGAGGGTAAAAGAAAGTTTTGCTGTTTTAGAACATTTGAATGCAAAAGTTTCTTTACATGTGTATCCTGACCGGCCGCATACTATTCAGCACGAAGAAATAGAGTTAGCTAATAAGCTGATTTTAAACACTTAGATTATATTGCAAATGAAATTCCAAGGTATAGATCTCATTCATAATGAACCCAAGCATAATTTCGAGCTTTGGATTGATGGCATGCGCTCATTTATTGATTATAATATCAAAGATGACACAGTGCTTCTTTTGCATACCGAAGTCCCAAAGGAACAGGAAGGCCGTGGCATAGCCGCTGCTCTTGTAGAAAAAACCTTTGTTCACCTGGAACAGCGAAACCAAAAAATAGCCCCCATTTGCCAATATGTCAAATCATTCTTGCAACGGCACCCCGAATGGGAGAAGCTTGTTGCAAAAACATCCTGATCTGATAGCCAGAGCTTATTTCCTGAGCTTTTACAAACATTTGTATCTATATTACATTTTTGACATAGATGAAATTAACTATTTGGGGGGCTGCACGCCAGGTTACCGGAAGCATGCACCTGTTAGAACTTGACGATTATAAAATTTTAATTGACTGTGGCCTTGATTATGAGCGAGATACCTACCAGGAGGAAAATGCCCAATTCCCTTTCAGGCCAGAAGATATAGATGTTGTAATACTAACCCATGCCCACATAGACCACTCAGGCAATTTGCCAACGCTGGTCAGGATGGGTTTTACGGGCCAGATCATATGCACCCCTCCCACCGCCGATCTTGCAGAACTGCTATTGCTGGATTCTGTGAATGTTTTTCTTCGGAGAGCAAATAAACGTCCTGGCAAACGGCGACGCGGAGCTGGGCCAAAGCCCTTATATCTGCAAAAAGATGTAATGGATACTATGGAGCGTTTTGTATCCATTAGCTTCCACAAGCCTTTTCGCCTAAACGGGGAGATAGAACTTCAATTTGTGCCTGTTGGCCACTTGCTCGGAGCTGCAGCAGCAATTTTTACCATACAAGAACATGGAGCAAAAAAAAGGATTGCCTTTACAGGCGATATTGGTAGAAAGGGCTATCCCGTACTTACCGATCCGGAGGTATTGCCCCAGGTTGACTTCCTTGTTTGCGAATCCACGTATGGAGGTAGGCTCCACTCTAGCGGCAGCACACTAGAAGAAACACTTACAGAAACTATACGGGAAACCTGCATCAAAAATCCCGGTAGGCTAATAATACCTGCCTTTAGCATTGGGCGCACACAATCATTGGTATATAGTTTAAACCGGATTTTCAGCAAAGACCTGTTGCCGCCAGTCAAAATTTTTGTAGACAGCCCTCTTGCAAATTACGCTACCAATGTGTACCGCAAGCACCACCATCTCCTAAATGAAGACTCTCAGGAATTTTATCGCCACCAGGGAGATGAATTTGAATTTGAAAACCTTGAATACGTGCAGGATATGAAAGAAAGCAAAGCGGTTTCAAATTATTTGGATCCCTGTGTAATCGTATCATCGGCCGGAATGCTTGAGGGAGGGCGTATCCAGGACCATCTTTTCTATAATATCCAAAATTATTATTGCACTATTTTATTTATAGGCTATTGTGCCAAAGGCACTTTGGGGCATAGGCTTTTGCGGGGCGATCCGGTTGTGCATATCCGCGACAGGGAATTGTCAGTTTATGCAACTATAAAAAAAACAGATCTATTAAGCGGGCATGGCGATCACAATGACTTAATGAGCACTGTTAAACAACAGGACAATCGAATTCTTAAGCAAGTATTTTTAGTGCATGGAGAGCCAGATGCATTAAACGCGTTCGCCGAATCTTTGAATCAGGAAGGCTATCAGGTTACTATTCCGCAAAAAGGGGAGATTTTTGAATTGTAGCTACCTAGCTCAAACTAATGCAGATATAGTATGTTCGGTAGCTAATGTTCCGAAAATTTTTGCACTATTTGTTTCACTGGGAAGAATGGCACTGGTTCGCAAAATATATTCCACTGCTTCCGGTTTGGGCTTGGTATTGCTTACGCTCCGGTACCTTATGGTTTTTCACGCCCTCTAATCCCAGCCTTACTTTTGGGGGATTTTTAGGTGAAACAAAGCGGGAAATGTATAACCAATTGCCTCCCGGCAGTTATCCAAAAAGCATTTATATATCGCCTGATTTAAGTTTTGAAGACACTTACAGCCTATATAATCGTAGTGGGCTTTCCTATCCCTTCGCAGCAAAGCCCGATGCCGGTATGATGGGATTTATGTTCCGAAAAATTGAAAATAAAGATCAATTCATGCAGTATCACGAACAAATGCCCTGCGATTACATTGTTCAGGAGCATATTGATTATCCTTTAGA
>JAYVNR010000230.1:0-3623 GCA_043758305.1 Pedobacter sp.
ATTTGCCTTAATTTGGTGAGGCCTTGCAAAACCTGCACCTGCGATTTTCTGAAAGTGCCATCCTCCATAGATTTAAGCAGTTCATTCCGATATTCTGATTTGGTTTTTTCGTAATACTCTGCCTGCTCTTCGCTCATGGTGCAGTACATCAATTGCTCGGTTTTTGGCGGCAATTCTGTTGCAACCTGGCTTTTGGTACGGCGCAACACAAAGGGCTTTATCATGGCCTGTAGTTTCCGTGCTTTTTCCTCGTCTTTTTTCTTTTCTATAGGGATAACAAAATCGCTTTGAAAAAAATGCTGGTTTCCAAGCAGTCCGGGATTGATAAAAGACATTTGAGCCCACAAATCATTTACCGAATTTTCTACAGGCGTGCCGCTTAAAATCAACTTATGCTTTGACCGCAACATTTTTACTGCACGGTAGGACTTTGAAGAGGGGTTTTTAATATTCTGGCTTTCGTCTAGAATAATGTAATCAAAGTACAGGCTTTTGATCAGTTCTACATCTACGCGAGTTATCCCATACGTGGTAAAAACCACATCGTAATCCATAAACTTTTCAACGTTCTTATCTCTAAAACTGCCGGTGTGGACAAGGATTTTAAGTGCAGGAGCAAACTTTACGGCCTCATTCATCCAGTTGTAAATAAGCGAAGTGGGCATAACAATAAGCGAGGTGTTTACCCCGTTGCTGCTGTTGGTTTCTTTTAGTTTTTGTAACAAAGCTAAAGCCTGTACGGTTTTGCCCAAGCCCATGTCATCTGCAAGGCATCCTCCAAAATTATATTTCCTTAAAAAATGAAACCAGTCATACCCGGCTTTTTGGTACGACCGAAGCGTGCCTTTAAAACTTACCGGGATAGAAATGTTTTCGATATGATCAAACTCTGAAAGCTTTTGAACTTTTCTCCCAAAGGTAACGCTGGCTAAACTCCCATTTTCTAGATCGTTGATGATGCCAATATGATGTTTCTTTAGTTTTAGCTCATTGTTCCCTTCGGCAAAATGAAGCAGGTTTCCATATTCTGAAAACCACTTTTCCGGGATAACCGCTATCTCGCCAGAGGGCAAAACAAACTCTCTGTTATGTGTTAAAATATGATTTTTCAACTGTAGGAAAGGAATTTGGTAACTGCCAAAATAGACTATGGCATTGATATCAAACCAGTCGTTATTTTCACGAAATTCAAGGCTTATTCTACTGGTCCCAAACAAAAAACGTTTTTGCCCGTCGACCTGCTCAAACTCAAAGCCTTTATCCATCAGCTCATCGTAATGCTGGTTTGCCCAGTTTATTAAAGCAAAAGCAGGGTTTGTTTCATCCGGCATAGCCGAAACGCTTACCTCCAATATAGAAAATAAGGTATCAGCTGGCTGAAGGCCTATGGCTAGCAGATCATCAAACTTGTTTTTCTCCCACTGCATGGAGCGCTTGATCCTATGGAAAATATACTCATCGCCTCTGTTTTCTGCACGAACTGATACTTGTTTATCATTGCCTGCCGGAAATACATAACAGCCATATTTAAAATATAACTGAAGCTTTGAAACGCCCTGTGGCTCATAAATAAACTTTAGTACTGGGGTTGCCTCATGTTTTTCGGTTTTGATTTCAAACCCCTCTGCATATACATGATGTTTCTCGATAAGTGGCCCAACAAATTTTTCGAAATATGCTTTTTCTGATGCTTTGGGAATTGATATGAAGCGCTTATTTAAAAATGGCTGCAACTTTCTGCCTTCAATATCCTCGTCAAAATAATATAAAACATCATCCAGCAATAGCCAGGCAGGCTGATTGCAAATAATCTGAGCCTCTTTGAACATAAACTCAATGCGCAGCCCCTGATATTTTATAGTTGGAAAATATCTGGTTTCATCAGCATTGCGCCTGAAATGAAAAAGAATAGACGCTGCTTCTTCTGCAATATAAAGCTTGCGCTCTACCGGCCAACCTTCTTTGCTTGTGGAATAAATTTCTTTATTGCCCAATAATTTGAAAGCCTTGCCAATCTGTGCTTCAATTATGGGCCGTATGGCATCATTTAGCTTATCGTCAAATACTTTGCTGAAAAACTCTACCGGACGGATTGGTTTTTTGTAAAACCTCTTTATGATGTTCCCTTGTTCGGTTTCTTCTAATAATTTTATAAGCTTAAAATCATCTTCATCAAGAATCCTGGCAAATTCCTTGGCGGTATTAGAAAAAAGGCGCTGGTAAGTTAACGAGTAATCCCCATCCTGATTAAGCTGTACAATGTGCGGCTCTATTAAAAATCCCAAAAATTCATGTTTGCAAATTGCATACACAATTTTACAGGGCTTGGCACTATCAACACGCAACATTGGCAGGATTTAGGTTTAAGGAAGGCAACTCCCTAAAAATTTCTAAACCTAAGCAGAAAATAAGGTATTAACAAGCGGCTTTGGTTAAAGGATGTTAAAATCCATCACCATTTTTAAAGAAAGAATTTATGTTTACAGGGAGTTTTCCTCTAGCTTTTAGCTGCCCCGAAATTACTTTGGCAGCAGCCCGCTGCATTTCATCTCTATTTTGATAATTTACCAATAGTGTTTTGCTCCGTTCTATGCCCGGTAGGCCAGCAATGGTGTACGGGTTTGCAAAAACAGCAGTTAAGGTGTTGAGCCCTGAAAGCTCGGCAATAAACAATTTGAGCTCGGGGTTATAATCCAGCACGCTGCCTGGGCGCACCCTATAATCATGAATGCCTAAAATTACCTGAGGATAGTTTTTAAGTTCAACAAGCATTTTTTCCATGTCGGATGCTGACGCTATTTTTGATAAAATAAAATTAGCAGAGTTAGAAAAAACCGGCTTTAATTCTTTTTGAAAGGTTGTAATATCAGCTACGCCTAAGCTAATAATTGCCGTTTTCTTATTTTTATCAAACGAGCTGATAAGGCTGTCGCTTTTAAGCACAGTTACAGCGGCATCTGCCAATCGCTGATTAAGGCTGAGCGCCTCGGGCCGCTTAAGAAATGCAGAAAGCCCAACCGTATCGGTTGCACGGTATGAATTTAGCCCTGCCCAATATTTTGCAGCCAAAACTTTTTTTACACTGGCAAATAATTGGGCTTTTGGCAAACGTTTTTGCCTAACAGCTTTTTTTACCATTTCAATTGCTCTCCCGCTGTTTTGCGATAGTTCAATTACATCGTTTCCTGCAATTAGCGCACGCACGTCTGCTTCGCCGTTAGGAAAATATTTAACCACGCCTTTCATTTCCATGGCATCAGAAAAAATAATGCCCTTAAAACCCATTTCATTTTTCAAAATATCTGTAATTATGGGCTTAGAGAGCGTGGAGGGCAGATGTTGAGTTGGATCCAGTGCCGGGATGCTCATATGTGCAACCATTATCCCCGAAGCGCCTTGTTTAATTAACTCTCCAAAAGGGTACATTTCTAACGAGTCAAGCCTGTTTCTATCAAAATTTAATTGTGGAAGGTCAAAATGGGAGTCGACATCTGTATCTCCATGCCCGGGGAAATGCTTAAGGCTAACTAATATGCCTTCATCTTGCAAGCCTTTCATGTATGCACCGCCTTTTGCAGCAACTTTATATTTATTATCGCCAAAAGAGCGATAATTAATAACCG
>JAYVNR010000231.1:0-11166 GCA_043758305.1 Pedobacter sp.
CCATTTTCACTTACAGGGCAGCCAAATGCTATGGGGGGCAGGGAAGTTGGCGGTTTAGCAAATTTACTGCCGGCTCACCGGGATATGAACAATCCGGAACACCGGGAAGAACTGCGAAAATTTTGGGGCGGAACAGAGATTGCCGCTAAGCCGGGCCTTACAGCTACAGAAATGTTTGAAGCATTGAACGAAGGCAAGCTCAAAGCCATCTGGATTTTATGTACCAATCCGCTTACAAGTATGCCAAATGCCCGATTGGTAGAAGATGCCCTGAAAAAAGCAAAATTTGTAGTTGTGCAGGATATTAGCAATAAGCCAGAAACGCTTAAATATGCCGATGTTATTTTGCCCGCCGCCGCATGGACGGAGAAAGAAGGCACCATGACCAATTCCGAAAGGCGCATCAGCTATTTAAGCAAGGTGCATAATGCACCAGGAGAATGCTTGCCCGATGCTGAGATTATTTGCCGTTTTGCAAAAAAAATGGGATTTAAAGGGTTTGATTTTAAAAACCCTGCTGAAATCTACGCCGAACACGCAAAGCTTACTGCCAAAACAAATATTGACATCAGCGCCCTAAGCTACGAGATACTCCAGCGAGAGCACTCTGTTCAATGGCCTTACAAGAAGAATAGCCAGAAGAATGGAACAGAAAGGCTTTTTACAAATAGAAAATTCTATACAAAATCAGGAAGGGCATTTATTAGCCCGGTGCCTGATACGCTGACAAGCGAAATGCCCGACAATGATTTTCCTTTCATCCTAACCACAGGGCGCATCCGCGACCAATGGCATACCATGAGCAAAACAGCCAAGGTAAACAAGCTCAATCAGCACATTAAGCAGGCTTTTGTCGAAATCAATCCCGCTGATGCGGAAATGCTGGGTATTGCAGAGGAGGACATAACAGTAATAATTTCAAGGCGTGGGGAAGTGCGGGTAAAGGCAAAAATTACTGAGGCAATAAAAAAGGGTGTACTATTTCTGCCAATGCATTGGGGAAAGATTTTGGGCAACGACTTAAATCGTGCGAACAACCTTACAAATGATTTGGTAGATCCGCAATCGAAAGAGCCTGATTTTAAGTTTTGTGCGGTTAAAATTTCTAAATACAAAAAGCCTTTCCAGCGGATTGTGGTTATTGGGGCAGGAGCGGGGGCTTTTGGCTTTGTAAAATCGTTCCGCGAAATCAATAGAGAAGATGAAATAACTATTTTCAGCAAGGAAGATTTTCCATTTTACAACCGTGTTATGTTGCCTGATTATATTAGTGGCCAACAGAAATGGGAACAGCTTGTAAAAATGAAAGATTCGGAAGAACCGGAATATAATATCCGTTTGCTTCGGGGGGTGAGTATTGAAAATATTGATCGCCAACATAAATATGTAATTGATTCGCGTGGCGTAAAAACTGAATATGATGTGTTGCTGATGGCAACCGGAAGTAGGGCGGCAGTGCCAAGAAGTGTGCCCTCGCTGCCTGGTATTTTTACGATGCGAAGTCGAACAGATGCAGACAATTTCAAAAAACATATTCCTAAACAGGCTCATGTATTAATTGTTGGCGGCGGTTTGCTCGGCCTGGAAATGGCAGCATCTTTACGGGAAATGGGCATAAAAATCACCATTGTTCAACGTATATCACGTTTCTTAGATCGCCAGCTCGATCCATTGGGCAGCCAATTGCTTCACGAAGAAATGGTAGAACAAGGCTGCGATATTTATTACGATGACGAAGTGCAGTTATATTATGGGCGTTCAAAACTTACAGGAGTAGGGCTTGCCAGCGGAAGAAGGATAAACTGCGATGCGATGATAATCGCTATTGGCACGGTGCCAAATATTGAGCTGGCAAAAGAATGTGGGTTGGAAAGCAAACGTGGCGTATTGGTGAATAAACGCCTCCAAACCAGTGACCCGGACATATTTGCTATTGGCGAGATTGCAGAGTTTGAGGGCATGTTATACGGTATTACAGCAGCTGCAGAACAACAGGCAGCGATAGTTGCCCAATACCTTAACGGCGATATTGCAAGCTATTACCAAGGCAGTGTTTTTATGAATATCATCAAAATTCATGGCTTTGACCTGTGCAGCATCGGCTTGCCCCAGTGCCCGGATGATACCTATGAGGAAATCACTTTCGTAGATAAAGCAAAGCGCTATTACAAAAAATGCATCATACATCAGGACAAGCTTGTTGGCACTATCCTGATTGGCGATAAAAGCGAATTTCAGGAATTTAAGGAACTAATAGAGAACAAAACAGAACTCAGCGATAAACGGATGCAGCTTTTGCGCAGCGGCACAAAAGCGGAGCCAGTAATTGGCAAATTAGTTTGCAGCTGCAATAATGTGGGCAGCGGGAATATTGAATTGAAAATAGCTGAAGGCGTATATGATTTAAAATCGCTTTGTTCTGCAACCGGGGCGGGGATGGGCTGCGGCTCTTGCCGACCGGAAGTGAAGAGGTTGTTGGATGAGAACCAAAAATCTGTATTGCTTGAAAAAATCAATTAAGCGTATAGGGACGTGAATCCGGAAGCGGATGAAGCTTCGTTTCGCTCTTGAGTTTTGGATATTTTTTTTCAAGAAAAAAGTATCATGCCCCGCGGCAAAAAGCGGACACAAACCAGTAATGTATCATGAGAGAAACTCATACAATTAAAATCAACCTCCCCGGCGGTATCGTTTCCCCTGGCGATTTGCAGATAATCCTTGCTACAGCCGAAAAATACGGCGTAAAAAATGTGCGCTTTGGAAACAGGCAGCATATGCTTTTTAACATTAATGCTGAAAAGCTGGATGATTTAAAAGAGAGTTTTTTTATTGATGATATTGAGTTTGAAGTTGACGCTGAGGAATATCCCAACATTAGCAGCAGCTATGTTACAGAAGAAGTTTTTTACACATCCAACTGGCTTCGCGAAGGGGTTTATAAAGATATCCTTGATGGCTTTTCGCACCGCCCCAGGCTTAAAATCAACATTGTAGATTATTACCAGAACCTTATACCGTTTTTTACCGGAAACCTGAATTTTATATCTTCTGAAACCAGTAATTTCTGGTATCTGTATATCCGGTTTCCAAAAACAAATATCATGTACCGCTGGCCATCGTTGGTATATTCTGAAGATATTCCGGATCTCAGCAATATGGTAGAAAAGTACGTTTGTGCAGAGCCAGGGCGGTTCTACAATCAGTTAGAAGTAGATGGAGATTATCTTTATAAAAAAGTATCTGCAAATAACAAATTCCTTAAACAGGAAAGTGCCCACCCCTTGATCCATACAGGCTTCCAGCTTCCATAT
Organism: Pedobacter sp.; assembly: GCA_043758305.1. Taxonomy (GTDB): domain Bacteria; phylum Bacteroidota; class Bacteroidia; order Sphingobacteriales; family Sphingobacteriaceae; genus JAQSWM01. Next base: position 3,312 of record JAYVNR010000231.1, read on the forward strand.
TACGAAGGGTTCAATAAGTACAGCGACAATAAATTATGGCTTGGCATATATCGCCGCAACGAAGAGTATTCTGTAAGTTTTTTAAAGGAGATATGCGATCTTTGCCTGCAAACAAGGATTGGCCAGCTCTATACAACTGCATGGAAATCAATTGTTGTAAAGAACATTAGCACCAGGGATCGCCGGCACTGGAGCAACCTGCTCAATAAATACCGCATTAATGTACGCCACGCCGCTAACGAATTGAACTGGCAGATTGAGGATATGTGCGAAGAAGCCATAGAATTAAAACTGGAGCTGGTAAAACAGTTTGAGGAAGCAGACCTGCGCACTTATCCGCTATGTTTTGCTATTAAGACCAAGCCTAAAACAGGTTTGTTCGGTTCTGTTATTATCAGAAAGAGAGAAACCAGAACTGAAGATGGAGAAGAATTGTTTGAGGTGAGCTATACCCGAGATTTTAACCCTAATTCCAAGGATTTTATTGTTTTTCGCCAAAATGTTAAGCGGAAGCACCTGGCTGCCAATCTGCTTGATATATGCGATTATTATTACAACCTCAAAATTGGCCAGCACATATCTGATCTTCCGGAAAAAGCCGAAGCACCAAAAATGGACCAATTAGCTACTCATGCGGTATACCAATGCAAACATTGTTTGAGCCTTTATGATGAAGTTTATGGAGATGAAGAGCAAGGAATAGCTCCGGGGACGACTTTTAATTCTATATCAGTTTATAGTTGCCCGGTTTGTGATGCTGGAAAAATGGAGTTTTCAGAGGTCAAAATGGTAAGGTCAGAAAATTGATTTTATATTGTATGTACATTTACATGTACGTATTGTACTATATAAGAGCTCTAACTATACGACTTTGCGAAATAGCATAAAAGAATATTTCGATTATGTGCCTAAATCAATGGAAGTAATCATTATGCCCCGAAATACAGAAGAGGATGCGGTAGTAATTATGTCTATAAAGGAATATAATTACGGGTGAACATAGATTAGTATATTCGATAATTGGAAATAAAAAAATGACCTGCAATGCACAATCATACAATGCAGGTTTCATTATGATTATAAATAGATTTTAATGTACCACTCTCTTATCCCCCTTGCACTTTTCACCGTTGGATTCCTCTATGCATCTGTAGGGCATGGCGGCGCTAGCGGCTATATAGCAGTGCTTTCCATTTTTTCTGTGCCCGTAGCTATTTATAAATCAATTATCCTCATCATCAATATAATCGTTGCCGGGATGGGCTTTGCTCAGTTTTCAAGAGCAGGTTTTTTTAAGTGGAAATTATGCTGGCCATTTCTTATAACATCTGTGCCATGCGCATTTATTGGCTCTAAAATACATCTGGAAGCTAATTTTTATAATCTGCTTTTAGGCCTGGCTTTGCTTTTTCCGGTTATACGTTTGTTAGGGCTGGGTTTTTCTGAGAAACAAAAAATTAAAGAAATAAAGCTGCTTCCGGCTTTGCTATTCGGTATTATAATTGGTTTTTTATCCGGCGTGCTAAATATTGGTGGTGGTATTTTCCTTAGCCCGGTTTTGATTTTGATGGCCTGGAGCAATGCAAAAGAAGCTGCTGCTGTTTCAAGCTTGTTTATTGTGCTTAATTCGCTCGCCGGACTGCTGGGCAACATCCCACATATTAATATAGATAACCCATCGTTGTATGTTTGGATTATTGCGGCGGTTGCCGGAGGAGGGACGGGAGCCTATTTCGGAAGCCACCGTTTTGGCATGGCAACTATACGTTATCTGCTTAGCACGGTATTGCTGATAGCCTCTGTAAAGCTGATTTTTTTTATGTGATGGATGATTTGAAAGACCTGTACGGAAGGCAGTTTAAAACGTTGAGGGTAAGCTTGCTAAATACCTGTAACCTGGGTTGCATTTACTGTTCAATGGGCTCCGGCGAGGAGATGGAGTTCGATCATCGGCCGCAAAAATCTGCTACAGAATTATTAAAGCTGATTTCAAAATTACATTCGCAGCTTAATTTAGAAACCATACGTTTAACCGGCGGCGAGCCTTTGCTTTACCGCGAGCTCCCTCAACTTATACAGGGCATCCGGCAATTGGGCATTCCTAAGCTAAGCATGACCACTAATGCATTCCTGCTTCAGCGCCAAGCTAAAGAATTAAAGGAAAGCGGGCTACAATCTGTAAATGTGTCGCTTGATGCGATGGATGAGGATGTTTTTTATAAGATAAGCCGCCGCAGGCAGTTGCAAAAAGTTTTGACCGGTATTGATGAAGCAATTGCTATAGGGCTTGATGTAAAGCTTAATGCTGTAATAATAAAAGGCCTTAACGAAAACGAGATAATACCGCTTATCAATTTTGCTTTTGAGCGAAATATACGCATCCGTTTTCTGGAAGTAATGGCAATGGGGCATTTACATTCAGGTTCGCAGAAGCATATGGTTAGCCAGGAAGATATCCTAAGCACAATCGGGCTTCATTATAGGTTTAACCGTATGGATAGGGCTGGATCTTCTACAGCTAATTACTGGGAAACAGATCAAGGCGGCGTATTCGGTATCATCGCCAATGAAAGCGAACCATTTTGCCATGATTGCAATCGCCTTAGGCTTGATTCAAGCGGGAAAATTTATGGCTGCCTGAGCGTTAATAAGGGGATCTTACTAGAAGATAATGACGATGATTACAAAACGGAACAGAAACTTCAGGCCGCTATGGATCAAAAACAGGCATTTAAATTTGTTGGAAGCGAAATGAGCATGATCAATATCGGAGGTTAATTATGTTGAGTTCTACACAGTATTGATAACAAAAGCACTATCCGATCTATTGTACAGAGTCTATAATTATTCACCAGAAACAAATGTTTAATAATGAAAATTCAGGCTTTCGCCGTTCTTAAAGACTTTTTTGATAAGGAATTCATCCTAACCGGAAGTGTAGCAACAATTGCTGAGCTAAAGAGCAGGCTTATGGCAATTAATCCGGAAGCCTCAGTAGTGCTTGAAATTTGCCGATTTGCTGTTAACGATGAGTTTGTTGATCTCAAATACCAATTAAAAGAAAATGATACCATCTGCATCATACCTCCAAGCAGTGGAGGATAATATTTTGCCTCTTTCTTCTTCACCTATAGATTTAGCCGGTTTGCTGGCAAAGGCACATCACCCCAAGGCTGGAGCAGTGATTTTATTTAGCGGGGAGGTTCGAAATAATAATCTTGGCAGTGACGTGGAATATCTGGAATATGAAGCGCAGGAAGCCATGGCATCTAAAATGATAAGCCAGATAATTAACGACGCAAAGCAGAAATGGGAATTAAATGTGGCGGTTGCTCAGCACAGGACTGGAAAAGTTGCTATTAGCGAAAGTGCTGTTGTGGTGATTACCGCCTCGGCGCACAGGGCAGAGGCATATGCTGCTAACCGCTACATTATAGACCGGATAAAACACGAAGCTCCAATTTGGAAATGCGAGTATTTTACAGACGGGACAAAAAAATGGGGCGGAAATTGCAATTGCCAAACTATTACTGGAGATGCTCAAAAGCACATTTACGAGTGGAAGGATTAACCAAAGGAATTGATTTAATTGGGATTGTGCTTTGCGGGGGCGAAAGCAGCAGGATGGGAACTGATAAAGGCTTGATACTTTTAGGTAATAAGCCTTGGGTCACCTTGATTGTAGAGAAATTAGAATCTCTTAAGCTACGGGTTCTGGTGTCCATAAATTCATCCCAAAAAGAAAAATATCTTAAATTCTTTGCGGAAATTCAATTAATTATTGATGACGCAGAAGTAAAAGGACCTGTTAGAGGGCTTTTAAGTGCTCATAAGAAGTTCCCAAAACAAAACATCCTTCTTATGGCATGCGATTTACTTGATATACAGCGCAATGCTTTAGAAAATGTAATTTCAATCTTTACTAATGAGCCGGGTTTTGATTTTTATTGCAGTCATCACGATGGATTCTACGAGCCTTTTTGCGGAATATACACCTCTGCAGGATTAAAAAAAGTTCTTGATCAGGCTCAATCTGGTGATTTGCACAATTACAGTTTCCAGCATATGCTCAGCAATGGGAATACAAAAAAGATTGTTCCATTCAATCTGGCCGAGTTTAAAAACAGGAACTTTCCCGAATAGGTATTATCTTATTATTTGAGCCCTTCTCAGGAAGCATACTGGGGCTCAATGTTTTCAATATTTTGCAGCGATTCATTTATTCCTTTGCGCTGTTCCATTATCATTGCTTTAATGCAGCGCTTAAAGTTTCATCTTGTAAAACTTTATCATAAGCTTTAAGAGCAGCTTTCTCTCCGGTAATGCAGCCTTAGATGCTGGCGTAGATGATATGATGAGCAAACCTTTTGACCCCGTTATATTACAAAATAGACAAGCTTATTAAAAAAGCTATGTTTGTTTTTTAATATGGCGTTAAGGCAGTTCACAGACCAATTAAACAGGACAATAGAAATTTCTTTCCCGCCCAAGCGGATAATTTCGCTCGTTCCCTCACAAACAGAGCTGCTGTTTACTTTGGGGCTTGATGATGAGGTTGTAGGCATCACTAAATTTTGCATACACCCTCTGGAAAAATTTAAGGCAAAGCCTAAAATTGGAGGAACAAAACAACTAAACATTGAAGCCATCAGGAAGTTAAGCCCAGACCTGATAATCGGGAATAAAGAAGAAAATGAAAAAGAGCAGATAGAACAATTGATGCAGGAATTTCCTGTTTGGATGAGCGACATCAATGGATTGGAGGATGCTTTGCAAATGATTGTTGCAATAGGCAGCCTAACCGGGAAAAGCCAGCCTGCAAAAACTATATCAAATAACATCCGCACCGGCTTTGAGGAATTGCAAAAGAAGCCGGCAAATAAATTAAAAGTTGCTTACCTGATTTGGAAAAACCCTTTCATGATTGCCGGAAAAGGCACTTTTATAAATGAAATGATCGAGCGCACAGGTTGGGAAAATGCAATTGGCCTATCACGATATCCAGAAATTAACGAGCAACAACTAAATGAATCCAAACCGGATCTTATACTCCTTTCTTCAGAACCCTATCCATTTACAGAGAAACATATTGATGAGTTTAGGGCCATTTGCCCAAAGTCGCATATTAAAATTATAGATGGCGAACTGTTTTGCTGGTATGGCAGCCGCCTGATGCAAACCCCCGAGTATCTGTATTCACTTAAGCAGCAATTTGATACACTAAAAACGCAATAACATTTTGGTATTGCTTATAAAAAATGTAGTTTTGCCGACCTGAAATAATCCTAACTGCGGAAGTGGCGTAATTGGTAGCCGCACCAGACTTAGGATCTGGCGCTTCACGGCGTGGGGGTTCGAGTCCCTTCTTCCGCACACAATTCCCTCCGATTATATCGGGGGGTTTTTTGTATAATAGCGAACAAAATAATTAAGCAGGAAAATGAATATTGAACAGGAGAAGATAGACAATCTTAACTCGGTTATTAAAGTTAAAATTAAGCCGGAAGATTATAAGGCACGAGTAGAAAAAGCAATTAAAGAACAAGCTAAAAAAGCAAAACTGCCTGGGTTTAGGCCAGGGATGGTTCCTGCTGGCCATATTAAAAAAATGTATGGCAAAAGCATACTTGTTGACGAAGTTAACAACATGCTTTCTGACACCCTGAACACGTACCTTACCGATAACAAAATTGAGGTTTTGGGGCAGCCGCTTCCAAAAGTTGATCCAGAAAGGCAATTTAACTGGGATTATAACGATGAATTTGAATTTGATTATGAGCTGGGCCTGGCTCCGGAATTCGATGTTGAATTTTCTTCAAAAGATGTTGTAACTCAATATGAAATTAAAATAGATGACGAAACGCTTGCTTCGCGTATAAAAAACCTGCGTAAGAGCTATGGAAAAATGACAAATCCTGACGTATCGGCAGCAGATGACGTGCTATATTCAGAATTAAAGCAACTTTCGCCAGATGGTTCTGTTTTTGAAGAAGGGATAAACAGCACAGCGTCAATACGCTTGGACCTTATAAAAGATGAAGCGATAAAATCCTCTTTGATCGGGCTTAAAAAAGATGATGTTGTTGCTATCGATATTCAGAAAGCATTTGGAAATGATGTTTTTCAGATTTCTAAAATATTAAATATTAGCGAAGAGGATGCACAGGGGCTTCTCTCAAAGTTTCAATTAACAGTTAAAAATGTAAATCGCCTTGAAGAAGGAGACCTAAACCAGGAATTCTTTGACAAATTATTTGGGGCAGATATTGTTAAAACTGAAGCCGAGTTTAAAGCAAAAATAACTGAAGAGCTGGAAACTATGATGGTTCAAAACTCAGAGCAAAGGCTTCAGGCAGATTTGCTCAAATTTGTTTTAAGCAAGGTTGATTTTCAATTGCCTGATGAATTTTTAAAACGCTGGCTAAAAGCGACAAATGAAAACCTCACAGATGACGAATTAGTAACTGGATATGAGGATTTTGCCCGTAACCTGAAATGGACGCTAATCGAAAACAAGATCATTAAAACAAACAGCATAGAAATAAAGTATGAAGATGTGTTTCAAACGGCTAAAGCACGGCTAGATGCACAGGTAAGAATGTACAGTCCGCAAGCAGCTACTGAAGAACAGTTAGGGCAGTACACAGTGCAATTTTTGCAAAATAAAGAAAATGCAAATAAAATTTTCGAAGAAGTGAAAGCGATCAAGGTGTTTGATCACCTCAAAACCGTAGTTGCTTTAAATAAACAGGAAATTGAATATAACAAGTTTCTTGAATTGGCGTAAAGAGTTAGTTCAATAGCCACTGCTGCCAAATTGCTGTTTGTGAATTATAGATTATTTTGATTAAATATTAAACTTTCAACATTTTAAACTGTATAAATCAAGAGAATGAACGCCGACAAAAATGAATTTCGCAAATATGCTGTTAAGCATCACCGTATTGGCAGCCAGCATGTAGATAGCTTTATAGGCCGTGTTAACACTGCGCCTGCAGCTATGACCCCTTATATAATTGAAGAACGCCAGCTCAACGTAGCACAAATGGATGTGTTTTCGAGACTAATGATGGACCGCATTATTTTTTTAGGTGATGCGGTTTATGATTCAAATGCTAATATTATCCAGGCTCAGTTACTCTTTTTGCAATCAACAGATTCAAAACGCGATATCCAAATATATATAAACTCTCCGGGCGGTTCTGTTTATGCGGGTTTGGGGATTTATGATACCATGCAATATATCGCTCCAGATGTTGCAACTATTTGTACAGGGATGGCAGCTTCTATGGGCGCTGTGTTATTATGTGCAGGTGCCAAAGGCAAAAGAGCAGCATTGCCACATTCGCGTGTTATGATACACCAGCCTTCCGGCGGCGCACAAGGCGTAGCATCTGATATGGAGATCAATCTTCGTGAAATGTTGAAAATTAAAAAAGAATTATATGATATCATTTCTTCACATTCGGGCCAAAGCTATGAGTGGGTTGAAAAAGCTTCAGACAGAGATTACTGGATGGTAGCTCAGGAGGCTAAAGATTACGGCATGATTGATGAAGTTCTTGCCGGTAACAAAAAAGAATGATGAGTAAAAGCACAAAAGATATTAAATGCTCTTTTTGCGGTTCGGGCAAACAAGATACCCTGATGCTTATTGCCGGGCTTGATGCACATATCTGTGATAAATGTGTTGCCCAGGCTAATCAAATTTTATCAGAAGAACTTATAACCCGTAAAGGCAAAACCTCTGCTGATGTTATAACACTGTTAAAGCCTACAGAGATAAAATCGCATTTAGATCAATATGTTATAGGGCAGGATGATGCTAAAAAAGTGCTGGCTGTAGCGGTGTACA
>JAYVNR010000232.1:0-3614 GCA_043758305.1 Pedobacter sp.
GTCATTTTCTGCGCATCCTGCTCTGCATTTATTTTAGATTCGATGGTTTTCTTTACAGACTCCGGCAAGGTGATATTACGTACCAGCAATTGCTCAAGCTCGAGCCCGCGTTTAGAAAAACTCTTGCTTATGGTGCTATATATTTTATTCTGAAATTCTTCGCGTCGGGTTGAGTACAAAGCAATGGCTTCATAAAATACTGCGTTATCGCGTATGGCGGTACGGGCTACAGGCCGAACTATCTTATCAATATAATCCTCCCCAATTTCCCGAAGGATTTTAGGAGCCTGAGTATCTCTTACTTTAAAAAGCACAGATAGGTCTATGGTTACTTCCAATCCATCAGAAGTGAGCACTTTAATGGCATCGTCGCCTGCTTTGGTGCCCTCATCATGTATCCCCGACATGGTATAATTTTGAGTTTTTATATCAAATGGCACAACCTCTACTAACGGGTTTACAACATTCAATCCGCTGTAAAGCACATCATCCTGCACCTTTCCGAAGAGTTTTTTAACCCCTACCTGCCCGCCATCAACCTGTTTGAACATGGAAAAAGAAGCTCCGATAACCAGAAGAGCAATCCCCACAATACGGAGCATGCCGCTAAATCTTGCGGCAGGGCTATCCTGTACAGCTAAAAAAAAGCTTGCGGCAAATGCCAGCAAACCAAGAACTATTAAAAACATATTGTTAAAGATTAGGTATGCTAAAGATATGTAGAAATTACTGGCTTAAATTCAAGAAAATCAAGGCTTGCGGGTAAGCATTTTTACCTGTTTAATTAAGCGGATTTTTAAAAATACAATCAATGCCATTGCCAGGCATGCAGCAATCAGGATTAATGGCTGTTGGTGATTGAACGCCCAGATTACGCTTAGAAGAAGAGTGAAAAGAGCAATGTTGTAAAAAATATTTAGCAGTACTTTTTTAGCCATTTTAATATACCTGAATATCCGGCTCAATCTCTGCCGCCCAGGCTAATATGCCACCCTTAAGATTGTATAAGTTTTCATAGCCAAATTTCTGTTCAAGCTGCATTATAGCAGCTGCGCTGCGTGCGCCACTGCGGCATTGAACTATTACCTGCTTATCTTTAGAGATTTTGGATGCTTCTACTATTACCCCTGCCAATGGTATATTTTCTCCGCCCAGATTTGACATTTCGTATTCAAAAGGCTCACGCACATCTATAAGCTGGAAATCTTCATTATTGTCTATTTTCTCTTTTAGCTCAAGTACAGATACTTCTTTCATCAATTCAGGATTTTTATTGGCCAAAGATATAGAAAAGCCTTACAACATTAAAAGCCTTATAAATAAATGGTTTAGGCTGTAACAACTTGGCATGGCGGGCGTTTATATAACGATCAAAATTACTGATTTAGCTAATGAAAGGTATTACTGATTTCTTCTGGTTTTGTTCCGGGGCCCATGTAGATACCCTAAAAAAATACCCAACCGAACAGAATAAATATGTTGGCATTGGTGCAACCATTTTTTTTACTGCCCTTTTCGCTTCATTATCCGGCGGATATGCAATGTATTTTGTGTTTTCCGGCAGCCCGGCAGCTATTGTTTTTGCCATTATTTTTGGTTTGATATGGGGTATAGCGATATTCAACATGGACCGCTATATTGTGTCCAGTATTTCTAAATCCGGCACCACAAACAAACAGATTTTACAGGCTGCTCCACGTATACTTTTGGCCATTATGATAGGGCTGGTAATTTCACGCCCCCTGGAGCTTAAGATTTTTGATAAAGAAATAAGGCAAAAGCTAAAAAGCAGTTACCTGAATGGGCAGCGCTCAAAAATTGATACTTTAAACAATACGTTCGCTAAAAAATATACTCTTGAACTGAATAAGGTTAGCGAGCTTAAAGCAGAACAAGATTCTTTGTTAAAAGAAATTAACCAATCTCGTTTTGTGCTTAACCAGGAAGTATTTGGCGATAAAACCAACCAGACTTCTGGCATAAATGGCTACGGAACTTATGCAAAACAAAAAGCAGAGGTACTAGCACAAAAAGAACAGCGCTTACAATATGTGCGGGCCGAATTGACCAAAATGGACGAGTTTATAAACCGCCGTAAAGATATGGATGGACTTGCCAGCCAACGGATGTTCAGCAATAAGCAATTAGACAGCCTGAGCAATGTAGCTGGCTTTGCGGATAGAAATTGGGCACTGGGCCAACTTTCTTTCAAAGCTGATGGAAGCCGCGATTTGGATACCTACCTGGCAATTTCTTTTATTGGCATGTTGTTTATTTTGTTTGAATGCCTTCCGGTTTTTGTAAAACTAATGAGCAACAGGGGGCCTTATGATTTTGCTCTGCAGGATATTGAAGATTCTTCTATCTATGGCTCTTCTAAGAATAAGGATTATGATATTGAGGTTACAGATGGGGTCTATGAAACTAAAGTAGGGTCTGAAATCAATAAACAAAGGCAGATAATTACAGGGCGGGCAGATCGCGAACTTCAAAATTATCCCTGGGACTGATTATTTGCGCCTTATTTATTGGCTGGCTTCCACCACAAGAAGCATTAAAGCAATAATTACCTTCAAAAACAGTTTATATATCAAGTGCAATCAGGCACAGAACCCTATGAAATATACTATGAAATCAATGTTATCAATGTTAGCTCTTTTTGTAGCAATAACAGCTAACACCGCAAGCGCACAATACAGCAACAATAATTCTCGCGACCAGGTAATCAGCCGTACAGATGACCCTACGGTGTATACCGATAATGGCGGAGAATACCACTGGCAAACTGTAGAGAAGCGTGTTTGGATACCTGAATACCAAACACAGGGAGTATTAGGCGTAGGCAGGCGCACAGTTCCTGCACATTATGAGATGCGCACTGAACGTGTAAAAGTTTATAATAATGGTAGGCAGTACAATGAGAACGGGCAATATGGGCAAAACGGACAACAGCTGCCTGGCCAGCAGGGATGGGGAACACATAATCCAAATGGCATGCCTCCGGGACAACGTAAAAAGCTTGAGCGCCAGGGCAATGTAAACAACTACCCAAATAATGGTAATGAAAATGGCTCTAATGGCAAGGGCAAGAATAAAAACAAGAAGCCCAAAAATGGAAAAAATGACGATCGGGATGATGATGACAGGAATGAAAACCGCAATTACCCCGGACAAAATCAGCAATAATTAAAAACAAATATTTAGCCTCTCTGCAAAACAGGGAGGCTTTTTTTATTTATAGCCAATTAGAATAGGTGCCAAATTAATTTTATAAAAGGTATTTTCACGCTTGATTATATTTTAAGCTATGAAATCCTATTCTCTTGCGCTATTATTCTTCCTGTGCTCCGGGTTTGTTTATGCACAAAACACACTTAATTACGAGGTGTCGTTTCCAAATGCAATCCATCATGAAGCCAATATTTCACTTCTGATTCCGCAAGTGCCTTCCGGCACTTTAATGCTTCGCATGAGCAGATCTTCTCCCGGCAGGTATGCTACACATGAGTTTGGGAAAAATGTATATAGCGTAAAGGCTTTTAATTCACAAGGCAAACAATTAAACGTAGAACAAACCGAGGGCGATGCTTACAAAATCTCCGGCCATGATGGGA
>JAYVNR010000233.1:0-11146 GCA_043758305.1 Pedobacter sp.
ACAGATTCTGAGCCTTTAGCAGATTCGGTAATTATCCGCCTTAATATTCCCCGCTCAAAAAATTTAATATAATGCGGATGGCTTATATTTTCATTGAAATTAAGAGAGCTCCCAAGATCAACTGCGCCTCCAATAATTACCAGCTTTCCTTTAGGGGCCATTTAGTTTAGTTTTGAATCAATAAGTATCAAATATATCATGCTATGTACTAACTGAACACATTAGTTTTTAATTTTTTCAACATAAAACTTATTAAATTGACATCGGTTTAGCTAATAAAGTTTAAAAAAAGTAAACAATCCCTATATTCATCGCAAATGAAAATATTGAATATCCAGGCACTACGTGGCCCCAATATATGGTCTATCCGCAGAAAGAAGCTTATACAAATGCGGCTCGACCTGGAGGAGCTTGAACAACTTCCGACCAATAAAATAAAGGGATTTAAAGAGCGCATGATAAAACTAATGCCAAGCCTCTACACCCACAGATGTTCACCTGGACATGAGGGCGGGTTTTTAGAACGCGTAGAAGAAGGCACGTGGATGGGGCATGTTATAGAACATTTTGCTTTAGAACTTCAAACCCTTGCAGGGATGGATACCGGGTTTGGCCGCACCCGCTCCACTAAAACACCTGGGATTTATAATGTGGTTTTTGATTACATTGAAGAAAAAGTTGGGGTTTACGCAGCAAAAGCTGCGGTAAACATAGCTCAGGCGATTATTGAAGGGCGGGAATATGATATTGAAAAAGATATTACTTCTATGCGCCAAATGCGTGAACGCGAGCGTTTTGGCCCCAGCACTGGCTCAATTGTAGATGAAGCTATTGCTCGCGATATCCCATACATCAGGTTAAACTCCGGCTCACTGGTACAGCTGGGATATGGAAAAAATCAGGTACGATTCCGTGCCACCATGACGGATCGCACCAGCAGCATAGCTGTTGACATTGCCTCAAATAAGGATGAAACAAAACGGATGTTGCAAGAGCAGGCGATACCTGTAGCCAGGGGCACTACAATTTCCTCTGTATCAGAATTAAATGAAGCTATAAACGAAATTGGTTTCCCCTTAGTGTTTAAGCCTTTAGACGGAAACCATGGCAAGGGAGCAACGATTAATGTAAAAACAGCTGAGGCATCTGCGCAGGCTTTTGAATATGCGCAAAAATATTCACGCCGTGTTATTATAGAACGTTTTGTTGAAGGGCATGATTTCCGGGTGCTGGTGATCGATAATGTAATGGTTGCCGCTGCATTGCGTGTTCCGGCCCACATAAAAGGCGATGGGGAAAAAACTATCCAGCAACTTATAGATCTGGAAAATCAGGATCCTCGCCGTGGCTACGGCCACGAAAATGTGCTTACCGAAATTACGATTGATCGGGATACCCTCGATCTGTTAAAGAAACGGAACTATACGCTTGAAAGCATCCCTGCAAAAAATGAGATTGTTTATTTAAAATCTACTGCCAACCTTAGCACCGGTGGAACGTCTATTGACGTTACAGATAATGTGCACCCACATAATGTTTTTATGTGCGAGCGGATTGCCCGGATCATAGGCCTTGATATTTGTGGCATAGACATTATGGCTCAAAACCTTAGCGAACCCTTGAACGATAATGGAGGCGTAGTGCTTGAAGTTAACGCAGCACCGGGTTTCCGCATGCATTTGGCCCCAAGCGAAGGGCTTGCCCGCAACGTGGCCGCTCCTGTGCTGGATATGTTGTATCCCTGGAGCAAATCGGCAAAAATCCCAATTATTGCTGTTACCGGCACAAATGGAAAAACTACAACCACACGCCTTATTGCCCACATCATTAAAAACAATGGCTATCGTGTTGGCTACACCACTTCGGATGGGGTTTACATCCAAAATTCTATGTTATTAAAAGGGGATACCACCGGTCCCGCAAGCGCAGAGTTTGTTTTGAAAGACCCAACCGTAGAGTTTGCAGTTTTGGAAACTGCTCGTGGGGGTATTTTGCGTGCGGGATTAGGCTTTAGCCGAAGCGATATTGGCATTATTACCAACATACAGGAAGACCATTTGGGCTTGGCAGATATCCATAACCTCGATGATCTTACAAAGGTAAAAGCAGTTATAGTAGAATCCATTAAAAAAGATGGCTGGGCAGTTTTAAATGCGGATAATCCATATTGTGTGCGCATCGGGAAAAACACAAAGCATTGCAATGTTACCTATTTCAGCATGGACGAAAACAATCCGGTTATAACCGAACATTGCCATAACGGAAAAATAGCAGCAGTTTATGAAAACGGCTACATCAGCATTAAAAAAGGCGATTGGAAAATACGTGTCGAAAAAGTAACGCATATCCCCATCACATTTGGCGGATCGGTTGGCTTTATGATACAAAATGCCCTGGCTGCAACATTGGCAACTTTCCTTTGGGGATTTAAGATTGAAGATATCCGGCTTTCGCTGGAAACGTTTATTCCTTCAACTGCTCATACACCGGGCAGGATGAATATTTTCGAATTTAAAGATTACAGGATATTGGTAGATCATGCCCATAATCCCGATGGGCTGAACGGTGTAAAAGATTTCTTAGCCACAATTGATGCTAAACGTTTTACTGGCATTATTGCCGGTACTGGCGACAGGCGTGATGAAGATATCCGAGAAATGGGGCGCATATCAGCCCGTATGTTCGACGATGTGATTATCTGTCAGGAAAAATACCTACGTGGCCGCACTGCAGAAAATATAGTTGAGCTTCTAAAAGAAGGCTTATATGATGTAAAGCCTAATATATCGGTTGTGCTGCACACCAAAAGCCAGGATGCTTTTCAATATGCAGTTGATAAAGTTCAGCCCGGCGAATTTATCACAATAGTTAGCGATGCGGTAGCTTATGCTGTTGATGTGGTGCAGAAGTATCAGGATAGTGTAGCGGGGATAAAATAATAATGTATCAGTCATCGGATGACTTAAATGAGTTTGAGTAGCGATGGCAGTTTCCCCAAATCATCAGAAGAGAAACGACGAGCGATATTAGCGGCTTAAAATTGCCCATTGGTCAATATGTAAGCCATGCTAATCGCCTGATGAGTGACTTATCGGAATGTTGATAACTAATTATATTAGTATTTTAAAGAACGGATTTGGGCGGATATATTTGTAACCATGTATAAGGTTGTATAAGATGGTTACAAAAGATGTTTTTTCTTTGTCGGAAGTATCTGATTTACTGGGAAAGAGCCCGGAAACGTTAAGGAGATGGGATAATAGTGGAAAACTTGTAGCGTTTCGTGAGCCCATGAGCAATTATCGTATCTATCGAAAAGAACAACTCAAAATTTTTGACGAGTTAAGCTATCTTTTTGACGATTCGACGGAGAACTTTTCGCCATCTACAGAACAGAAATATTCTGTTTTAGAATTATTTGCAGGTGCTGGCGGCTTAGCTATAGGATTAGAGCAGGCTGGGCTCAAATGTGTGGCATTAAATGAGATTGATCACTGGGCTGCTGAGACGTTAAGGCTGAACAGGCCAAATTGGAATGTTTTAGAGGGCGACATCAGAAACCTTTGTTTTAAACATCTTTCGGGAAAGGTAGATGTTGTTACAGGAGGTTTTCCTTGCCAGGCCTTTAGCTACGCTGGGAAAAAACTTGGGCTTGAAGATGCTAGAGGGACTTTGTTTTATGAGTTTGCCAGAGTTGTAGATGAAACTCGCCCTTCCTTATGTATTGGCGAGAATGTTCGGGGGCTTTTAAACCACGATTCTGGCCGCACTCTTAAGGGGATGATTAGTATTTTAGATGAGTTAGGATATAAGGTGTTAGAACCTAAAATATTGAAAGCTATTTTTTATAATGTACCTCAGAAAAGGGAAAGGCTTGTTCTTGTTGGTGTTAGAAAAGATCTCGAAATAGAATTTGAATATCCTAAACCATCTAAGAAGATATACAATTTGACAGACGCTTTAAAAAAAGGAGATTTGTTTAAGTGCGATGTTCCGGATTCTGCTGGAACAAAATACCCGCTATCTAAAAAGAAGATTCTGGATTTGGTTCCTCCGGGTGGATATTGGAGAGATTTGCCTTTGGATATCCAAAAAGAGTATATGCAAAAGAGCTTTTTTTTAGGTGGGGGCAAAACAGGGATGGCCCGAAGGATCAGCTGGGATGAGCCTTCTTTGACTTTGACGTGCAGCCCTGCCCAAAAACAGACAGAACGCTGCCATCCAGATGAAACTAGGCCATTCACCGTTCGAGAATATGCCCGCATTCAAACTTTCCCTGATGATTGGAAGTTTGCAGGTCCTGTTTCAGCTCAATACAAACAAATAGGAAATGCGGTTCCGGTCAACCTGGCGAAAGAAATAGGCGTGGCGGTTGTAAAAGCGCTCAGCCAGATTGTTACCGTAAAAAAGATGCTTGAACCTCAACCAGCTTAACCATATGCTAGGCTAAAAAGCAATTTCAACCTTTGTGTATCTGCAAGGCTAACCCCCGTAATGTGGTTAATTACAAAAGGTAATACATCAAAAAGTTCTTCTAAGGCATTGTCTCGTCCTGTTACAAGTGAGTAAAAGCTACAGCCATCAATCTGTCGGATGAGAGGATTAGCGGGGCAGCGTTGGCCCCTTTGTTTGTTGGAGGGTGTAAACTCTGTGTTAAACTTTGCCACCTTTTTCGGAATTATAGATACGTGGTAGGCAGTATATCCCTTGTAAACGCTTGTTTTATCCATCACAGCCGATTCAAGAGAGTAGTATAAGTCAGCCAACAATCCCCCTGATATAGTATTGTGCTTATTCTTAACTTCAGCTATGATTTTGTGGCTGTCGCTTTTAATATCGATAATGTGCCCCCTTCCCATATCTTCCCATCCCGCACATGAACCAAGGATTTTTTGATGAAACTCGCCTATAAAATTTTGTAGAGTTTTTTGGGCTTGCCTCGCCTCCTCGCTCAAGACCCACTCATCATACGTCATGTTAAACCCAGCGATTTCAAAAATAGCAGAGAATGGGTCAATTACGTTTTTACCAAAACTTGCCAAAGCATTTTGCTTTGCCGCACTGGCCATTTTTAGAAGTGAACTCACGGATTTAATGAGTTCGTCATCGCTTATCCATAATAGCTTGGGCATACATCAACGTTTAATAGCACAATTATAACGATTATCTAAGAACCGACATTCTCCATAAATTTCAAGATATTTGTCCTCTATGCCAACCATCCCACCTTTAGCAGAACGCATGCGCCCATCCACTTTGGATGATTATGTTGGCCAACAGCATTTAGTTGGGCAAAATGCAGTTCTCCGCAAGGCGATAGAGAGCGGCAACCTCCCCTCCCTTATTTTATGGGGCCCGCCGGGCGTTGGCAAGACTACCCTGGCTTTTATCATTTCACAACAACTGAGCCGTCCGTTTTTTAGCCTGAGCGCAATCAATTCGGGTGTTAAAGATGTGCGTGATGTGATAGAAAAAGCTACAAAGCTCAAGGAAACCGAAGATAATTTGCCCGTGCTTTTTATTGACGAGATCCACCGCTTTTCAAAATCGCAGCAAGACTCTTTGCTTGGTGCTGTAGAAAGAGGTTTAGTTACGCTAATTGGCGCAACTACCGAAAATCCTTCCTTTGAAGTTATATCAGCTTTGCTATCGCGATGCCAGGTTTACATACTTAAGCCCTTCACAGAAGAAGGATTGGTTGAGCTGATGAACAGCGCTTTGAAAAAGGACGAAATACTTCGCGATAAGCAGATAATTATTAAAGAGCACGAGGCACTATTGCGCCTTTCGGGAGGCGATGGGCGCAAGCTCCTGAACATTTTAGAGCTGGTTATCAATGCCGCTGGCAAGCTGCCCATCACCAACGAGTTCGTTCTGCAGCAGGTACAGCAGAACCTGGCCATGTATGACAAAGCAGGCGAGAAGCATTATGATATTATCTCTGCTTTCATTAAGTCCATCCGCGGCAGCGACCCAAATGCCGCTGTTTATTGGCTGGCAAGAATGATTGCAGGAGGTGAAGACCCGCTCTTTATTGCCCGCCGATTGTTGATATTAGCTTCTGAAGATGTAGGGAATGCAAACCCAAACGCACTTTTACTTGCCAATAATTGCTTTCAGGCAGTCAATGTCATCGGCTGGCCCGAGTCGCGGATCATACTTTCTCAGACTGTGACCTATTTGGCTTCATCGCCAAAAAGCAATGCTGCTTATGAAGCCATTAACCATGCGCAAGCCCTCGTTTCTGAAACTGGCGACCTGCCCGTGCCTTTGCATATCCGTAACGCCCCAACCAAGCTGATGAAGAACATTGGCTACGGCAAGGATTACAAATATGCTCACTCATACGATAACAACTTTGTGCAACAGGAATTTTTCCCCGAACAACTTAATGGCAGCAAACTTTACGATCCTGGCAATAACGCTTCGGAAGCTAAACTAAGGGAGTATTTGAAAAAAATGTGGGGAGAGAAGTATGGGTATTGATTTCTGGTTTGTCATTCTGAACGCAGTGAAGAGTGTCAAATATAAGGGAGGTTATGACACTCCCATCCTAATTAAGCTCAAATTCGTTTTCTAAGTGTTCATTTAAAATCTTTAGTTTTCCGGTGGGTAACTTTATATATTGAATCGGTGGTTAAATCGAGTTCTTTGCTTATATAGTAAGAGAGGCAAAAGTTAGCTATAGTTCTTTGGCCTTCAATTAGATAACCTTTTGGTAGATTATTTATTCTATCTGCATAGGCTTTACCTATACTATCTGCAAGGTTAAAATAATACCCGTCAACTCCAAGTCTTCCAAAGTTATTTGAGCCTGACATATCTTGTGATTTCAAGATTGTACTATAATCTTTTCCGTATAATTTCACCATAGAACTTATAAAAACCTGATTTTTAAAGACTGTTTTAAATTCGATTGCAGATTGCTTACGTGTAGCTGAACATGATGCTAATACGGCTACTATGGTTATCAATGATGCGCTTTTCATAGTATAGATTTAAGCTTTTATTGCGCCAAAACTTTTTTATCTTCCTTTTTCCGCTTTTTATATTCCCCCCTCGCAATAGAATCAAGCTCGCGGCTGGCGTAATAGTGCAGGCAATGAGCCATATAATAATTTTCTCCATTCTTACATCCTTCGCACATGGCGGGAAGCGGCATATTGATTACTAGGTTTCTACCAAGATTTTTGGCTTTCTTAATATCTTCCAAACTTAATCCGTCATATGGATTGAAAGCATCTTTTTTTTCTATCATCATAAAAATGCTGTCACTTTTATAGCTTTCACGCAAACTTGCAAAAAACACTTGATCTTTAAATGCCGCAATCCATGGATTGGGGCTTGAATTATAATTAAATTTGGGATAAGAAGTATTTGAGCAGGATCCTAGAATCAGAATATTAAATAAAAATAAAGTGATGTTTTTCATACTATCATACTTCATTGTAAAACCCAAATATCAAGTCTGGAAATTGTCGCATCGTAAAAATGGCAGTGATTGCCACAAGTTGCAATAGGGTACAATAAATCTGCATGCCCACTGGCCCATCCAAAATCACTTGAATATATGGAATAAATACCTTTCTTACCACTGAGCAGCCACCCTGTCAAAAGCAATTTTCAACCATTGAGTATAATTATCAGGGTTACCCGCGATGTCCGCTGCAAGCGCATCCATGTCCATATACTTCCAATCCTGCACCTCTAGTTTATCAAGGTTCGGCAACGCATCTGTTTTTCCGACAAATACATAATCAAATTCATGCTCGGTTAGCCCATTTTCAAATTCAGCTTTGTAGATAAAATTAAAAGCGGCTGTGAGCTGGCATTCTATGCCCATTTCCTCCTTCAGCCTTCTTGTAGCTCCATTAATAGCTTTTTCTCCCATTCGGGGATGGCTACAGCACGCATTTGACCATAGCCCCGGAGAATGATATTTTTCCGCAGCTCGTTTCTGTAAAAGCATTTCGCCTTTAGTGTTAAAGATAAAAACAGAAAAAGCACGGTGCAGCAAGCCTTTTTGATGGGCTTCAAGCTTGGGCATTAGCCCAATCTGCTCATCCTGCTGGTTTACTAAAATTACGTGTTCCTCGTTTTCTTTCGGGTTGTACATCGTCCTTTGAAATATCAAACAAATATCATTTATCCTACCCACAAGTTTAAATTATATTCGCACACTATAATAATTCCGACAATGAACACAGACCTTACCGGAAAACGTGCCTTAGTTTGTGGCAGCACCCAGGGAATTGGAAAAGCTACTGCTATTGAACTGGCAATGCTTGGCGCCAGCATTACGCTGGTAGCACGCAACGAAGAGAAACTTCAGGAATTTGTCAAGCATCTTCCGGCAGATGATACCGAATCACATCATTATCTGGTTGCTGATTTTACTGATCCTTTTTCGCTTAAAACAGCGGTCGACAAATATTTAGTAGATCACACTATTGATATCCTGATAAATAATACCGGAGGCCCTCCCGGCGGACAAGCCATTGAAGCGGGCTTGGATGAATTTACAAATGCATTTTCACAGCATTTAATTTGCAATCAGATTTTGTCGCAAGCCACCACGCCATGGATGATAGAAAACAAATGGGGGCGCATCATAAATATTATTTCAACGTCGGTAAAAACACCGCTTAGGGGTTTAGGAGTTTCTAATACCATCCGTGGAGCTGTGGCAAGCTGGTCGAAAACCCTTTCGCTTGAACTTGCGCCTTACGGGATTACCGTTAACAATGTGCTTCCAGGATTCACAATGACGGCAAGGCTTGAATTTTTAATAAATGGCCGCATGCAAAAAGAAGGCAAAAGCTTTGATGAAGTTGTAAAAGCTATGGAAAGCGATATTCCGGCAGGAAGGATTGGCAATGCGCATGAGGTAGCTGCAATGGCAGCATTTTTAGCAACACCAGCTGCGTCCTATGTAAATGGCGTTAATATCCCGGTAGATGGGGGCAAAACCCCAAGTATGTAATGCTCTGGTGTGTTATAAAACCACCACACCGCTTGCTTCAAAAGCTATCCTTTTAATTGGGCTTTGCAAACTGGCAATCTTCGCTTTTTCTGTTGTGGCTTGAGAAGTTAATTTGTTAGGCGCCGTCGATTTTGTATCAAGATATGCATAACCGTTAAGCAACACCTTTTTTCCTTCAAGGCTTTTAGGCACAGTAAAGCCAGATTTTTTAAGATATATACGCATTGGCGAACCATCGCTTAGTTTCATGGTCATCCAGCATCCATTTGTAATACAAACCGAATCAATTGTGCCTGCAAGGCGCACATCAACTTTCTCTTCATCCTGCATTAAGGTTTGTAATCCTCCAAGGTTAAAAACATTTCCTTCTGTAAATGGAGCGCCATATACTGCTTTGCCCATAACATGCCGTGGCGCATGTAGCAAGGTTTTTGAATTATTGGTACAGGAATGAAAAAGTATACTAATTAGAATGATACTTGTAAATTTTTTAATCAAATGCATAATATTTTACAAAAATGAGAACATTTTATTCATTTACGTAAAACAAATGCTTGTGGATTGTAAAATTTAACCAAAAAGTGCCGAGAACACTTCATCAACTTTAGCAACCGTTTTTATTTCGAGCTTATAGCGGGCCGAATCAAGCCCCTTCTTATTGTATTTTGAGATATAGATTTGTTCGAATCCTAATTTTTCTGCTTCTGCAATCCGTTGTTCTATACGGTTTACTGCCCGAATTTCGCCCGAGAGCCCAACTTCTGCTGCAAAACAAATTTTAGATGATATTGGCATATCCTCGTGCGAGGAGATTACCGCTACAATAATCCCTAAGTCAATAGCCGGATCTTCTACCCTTAAGCCCCCGGCAATATTCAGGAAAACATCTTTTGAGCTAAGCCTGAACCCGCAGCGTTTTTCAAGAACAGCCAGCAGCATATTCATTCTTCGGGTATCAAAACCTGTGGCAGAACGCTGGGGCGTACCATAAGCAGAAATGCTTACTAATGCCTGGGTTTCAATCAGCATAGGGCGCATGCCTTCTAGCATGGCCGAAATTGTTATACCGCTAAGTGGTTCATCGCGTTGGGACAGCAATATTTCTGATGGATTAGAAACTTCGCGTAAGCCATTGCCCTGCATTTCATAAATGCCAAGTTCTGCTGCAGGACCAAACCGGTTTTTTACAGTGCGCAAAATACGGTACATATGATGCCTGTCGCCCTCAAACTGCAAAACGGTATCAACCATGTGCTCGAGGATTTTTGGCCCTGCAATCATCCCATCTTTGGTAATGTGCCCAATCAGGAAAACTGGCGTAGATGTTTCCTTGGCAAATCGAAGAAGCTCAGCTGTGCATTCCCGCACCTGCGAAACGCTGCCGGGAGTTGATTCTATATGTGCAGAATGTAGCGTTTGGATAGAATCTACAATAACTATTTCCGGCTCAAGTATTTCAATTTGCTTGAAAATGTTTTGCGTGGATGTCTCCGTAAGGATATAAACTCCGGCACCTTCGGGAGAGAGTGGGCTTAATCTTTCTGCCCTCATTTTAACCTGCTGTGCACTCTCTTCTCCAGAGATATAAAGCACCTTTAACTGAGGCAGGTTCATTGCAATCTGTAGCATAAGGGTAGATTTCCCAATGCCCGGCTCGCCACCAATAAGCACTAGCGAACCGCTAACAATCCCTCCCCCTAAAACACGATTAAGCTCTTTATCAGGAGTTATCAGCCTGTTTTCTTCCGAATAAACTATCTCATGTATAACTGTGGGCTTGTTAGATCGTTGAAGGGATGTGGATGGGGCTTTCCAATCGGGGACAGAGTTATTGGGCTTTTCAATAATCTCTTCTACAAATGTATTCCATTGGCCGCAAGAAGTGCATTTCCCTAACCACTTAGCAGATTCAAAGCCACAGCTTTGGCAGAAATATGCAGATTTTGTTTTAGCCATACCGTTTTGTCACCCTGAGCAAAGTCGAAGGGTATTTGACGCTACATATTAAGATGCTTCGACTACGCTCAGCATACCAATGCTACAATTTAATCTCTTCATCCTTAGAATTAAGGAAATTGAATTGAGTAAGATGGTATGATGGGGTTCCATTCACTTTTATCCATTTGCCATATTTAAAAAACCATCGCATCTGGCAAGATACTA
>JAYVNR010000234.1:0-3605 GCA_043758305.1 Pedobacter sp.
GATATAATTGCCATCAATAAATTCGACAAAAAAGGTGCTTTGGATGCTTTACGCGATGTAAAAAAGCAGTTTAAACGAAACCATAACTTGTTTGATGCTGCTGATACCAGCCTTCCTGTTTATGGAACAATGGCATCACAGTTCAACGATCCAGGCATGAACAAGCTATTCTCTGCTTTGATGGATAAAATCAAAGAAAAAACTGGAGCGGATTTTACTTCCTTAGAAGAAATGGCTGGTCAAACATTAAAGAAATCGTTCATCATCCCGCCAGAACGCATACGCTACCTGGCAGAGATTGCTGAGGCAAATGAGCAATATCTTACATGGGCAAATGAGCAGTGCAAAATTGCGCAGCAAATGTTCCAGATAGACGGGGTATTAAATTTATTTCGCGAAAGCAATGCTCTTTCTCCCCACGAGCCCGCCCGTGCAGGTACGGACGGGGGTTTGGGCGAGGCCTTATCCCAATTTGAAGAAAAACTTGACCCAGAATGCAGGAGGATGCTAAGAGAATGGCCCGAAACTCTGAAGCGCTACAAGGCAGATGATTTTATTTTTAAAGTCCGGGACAAGGAAATCACGCAATCCTTGTTTTACGAATCACTTTCAAAGCTTAGGATTCCTAAAATTTCTCTCCCGAAATACGAAGCCTGGGGCGATATTTTACGCTGGCTATTAACAGAGAATGTCCCTGGAGAATTTCCTTACGCAGCTGGAGTTTTTCCGCTAAAACGCGAGGGAGAAGATCCCACACGTATGTTTGCCGGAGAAGGCGGGCCGGAACGAACCAATAAACGTTTTCATTATGTATCATTGGGCCAGCCAGCTCACAGGCTTTCAACCGCCTTTGATTCAGTTACATTATATGGTGAAGACCCGCACATCCGACCAGATATTTATGGAAAAATTGGCAATTCTGGTGTGAGCATCGCCACTTTAGACGATGCAAAAAAACTGTATTCAGGCTTTGACCTTTGTCATCCGTCAACATCTGTATCAATGACTATAAATGGCCCTGCTCCTATGTTGCTTGGGTTTTTTATGAATGTTGCAATAGATCAGCAATGCGAAAAATATATTCTCGAAAATGGATTAGAAGCGGAGACAAAAGAGAAAATTAAAAACATATTTGCCAAAAAAGGCTTGCCTCCTATTTATCAGGGCAATTTGCCAGAGGGCAATAATGGTTTAGGCTTAATGCTTCTTGGGCTTACAGGCGATCAGGTATTGCCACCTGATGTGTATGAAAAAATTAAAGCCTATGCGCTGGCAAATGTACGGGGAACTGTTCAGGCAGATATCCTGAAAGAAGATCAGGCACAAAACACCTGCATTTTTTCAACTGAGTTTGCCTTACGGATGATGGGCGATATCCAGCAATATTTTATAGAAAAAAAAGTGCGGAACTTTTATTCAGTTTCAATTTCTGGCTACCATATTGCCGAGGCCGGAGCAAACCCGGTTACCCAATTGGCTTTAACATTGAGCAATGGCTTCACTTTTGTAGAATACTATTTGAGCCGTGGAATGCATATTGACGACTTCGCTCCTAACCTCTCTTTCTTTTTTTCAAATGGTATTGATCCGGAATATTCTGTTATTGGAAGGGTAGCAAGGCGAATTTGGGCTAAAGCTATAAAGCTAAAATATAAAGGGAATGACCGCTCTCAAAAATTAAAATACCATATTCAAACTTCAGGGCGCTCTCTACATGCACAGGAGATTGACTTTAACGATATACGTACAACTTTACAAGCTCTATACGCTATTTACGATAACTGTAATTCGCTGCATACCAACGCTTATGACGAGGCAATCACTACGCCAACTGAAGAGTCTGTTCGCCGGGCGATGGCTATCCAGCTTATTATTAACCGGGAGCTGGGATTGGCTAAAAACGAAAATCCATTGCAGGGATCGTTTATAATCGAAGAGCTTACAGATTTGGTTGAAGACGCCGTTTTAGAAGAATTCAAACGAATTAATGATCGCGGCGGAGTTTTAGGTGCGATGGAAACCATGTACCAGCGTGGAAAAATTCAGGAAGAGTCTCTTTATTACGAGACCTTGAAACATAATGGAGAGTATCCTATTGTTGGGGTAAATACTTTTTTGAATAAAAAGGGATCACCAACCGTCGCACCTGCCGAGGTAATCCGTGCTACGGAAGATGAAAAGCAGTTTCAAATATCTTCGCTTAAATCTTTCAAAGAAATGCATTTAGATAAATCGGCCAGATTGCTAAAAGATCTTCAAAAATCGGCTGTTGCCGGAGATAACATTTTTAACTCATTGATGGAAGCCTGTAAGTATTGCACATTGGGTCAAATTTCGCATGCACTTTACGAAGTTGGTGGGCAGTACCGGAGGAACATGTAAGTTTTATCCCGCTATCCAGCTAAATTTATATTCTAAGGAAGGGTTTTTCATACGTTCCGCAATGCGGATAAGGCGATCGGGCAATTTTGCTACATAATCACGGGCTTTCTCTCCTGCTTCATTAAGCCCCTGCATACTTTCAATTTGCCACTCATCAATTAGTTGGCGTAAAATATCTACATAATCTACGGCCGTGTAAACTCCCAGCCGTTGAGCTGCATCGGTGAAATGGCCAAATGTCTGACCTATTTTAAGCCCCATCTCCCGTAAAAAATGAGCTGGCATAACAATTTTTTTTCGCATCATATCTTCAAAAGCCACCATTGCATCGTTAGGGTCAACAACAAAAATCTGTGCCATAAAATCTTTATATGCTTTGGCATGGCGAGCCTCGTCGGAAGCAATTACACCGCACATTTTTGAAAGAAGCGTATCACCGTCTTTTTTGGCCAAAGATGCTACACGCCTGTGCGAAACATTCGTGGCCATTTCCTGGAAACTGGTATAAATAAAGTTACGGTAAGGATCATGGCCTGTACCGATCTCAAACCCATCGGCAATCAAATATTGTGTTGATGTTTCCATCTGACGCATATTAACCCTTCCGGAGAGGTACAAATATTTGTTCAATAAATCTCCATGGCGATTCTCTTCAGCGGTCCAGCTCCTCACCCATCTCATCCATCCACCTGATTCTTCTTTAGATATATCATCAACCATAGTCAGCCATGATTCATAAGTTGGCAGGGCTTCTTCGGTAATCGTGTCGCCTATCAATACGGCAACTAAATCATATGATAAGTCTTTGGCATTGCCCTGAAGATCTTTTATTTCGCTAAAGAAATCTTCACGTGTAGAATCTGGCAAAAAATCAGATGGTTGCCAATTAGTTTCGATAGGTTTTAAATAATCAGTCATCTTTTCAAGCATGTAGCCTTCAAGATGCCGCATTACTTCTTTTCTTGCGCCAAAACTAATATTCATACTATTATTCATTACTTCAAAGATAGAAAAAATAGGCTTGCTTGTTCAATTATGTTGATTTGATATGAACACACAGTATCTATAATAAGTTTTATCAACCTTTTTAGAACGCTACATTTCACAAAAAAAGCCCCCAGTCAAAAGGCTGGGGGCTTTGGGGTTTATAAAATTGGGCACCGACCTACTCTCCCACCTGTTACGGCAGTACCATTGGCTCTGGCGGGCTTAACTGCTCTGTT
>JAYVNR010000235.1:0-29768 GCA_043758305.1 Pedobacter sp.
GTCGAACACTGCTTTTTGCCCAGCCATTGCATACAGGTTATCTGTTTGCAGCTTAAACCAAACCGGGTTACGGGAGAGGGCTATTTCTGCGGGCTGGGATAGGATGGTGATCATAAGTAGTCTTCCGGATTATATTGCTGGCTAACTGGTGCTGTAAAATCGATGTAAAGTGATTTTCCATACCAATTGCCGTCTATTCCGTCCATATCGTCATAGGTCCCGGCGCCAGCGAAAATGATACCGGCAAGTTTTAACGGCCCAGCGGAATCGTCTGAGTAAAGAAATTTATCCTGGCAATCTTTGCGCATAAGGGCAATGATTTTTACAAGGGTTGCTTTGGCTGCAGCCCGGGCGGAGCGTATATCTTCAAAAGCTTCAGTAGTTTTATTAAGAATATGGATTCCGATTTTTATTGAATCTTTTGGCGAGTCGGATTCGCCCAGGTTACCGGATCCGAACTCCAATAACATGCAGCAATCTTTTTGCATGTTCCGGACGGCGTTATCAAATTCATCGAGATCATACTTGGAACTGATACGATAAAAAGCGGTTGACTCTGGAGTGTGCCCGATATCCTTGACCTTGGTTGCAACCGACTCGAAATATTCTTCCAGGAAATCTTCTGTCATGATTTTTTCTTCAGTTCTGCCGCTTGCTTCGCTTTGCTATCAAGATCTGCCAGCAGCAGCCAGAGGTTTGTTTTAATTGTTTGCTGGTAGGTGCCGAATTTATCTCCAGCCAGATCCAGGAAGAGCGACGCCCAGCTGGTTGCTTTTATCTTGCCGGTGCTTACCTGGTATTCTTCTTGGGAGACCTTCCAGATATTTTCATGCTTGCTAATGATCAGATTCCTGCAGCCGGCGTAATTAACAGCAACGGCATACTTGACGTATGGCTTTACGTTTTTGGTTAGTGCTATTGCCCGGGAAATGCTTTCGGGATCAAAGGCGGTTCGCTTTAAAGAAAATCGTTTTTTTCTGCGAAAAAGCACGGCAAATAATGTGTCTAAGTGTTTGGGATGCTGGTCTAACAGCCAGTGCTCATAGGCTGCTTCGGTGTACATAAACTCTTCTCCGGTAAGGTTAGAAAGCTTGTTTTTAGGGCCGTAAAGCTTTGTTTGGTTGATTTTTATAGCTGAAATAAGCCATTTTTCTAGGTTGTTTTTTTTAAAAAGCCATATGATACATTGGTGAAGCTGTAACATTTGGCACTCTTTAAGCTGCTTGAATAGCGGATAGGGCACCTGAAATAGGTGCATTGCAATGAGGTGCCTGGAAAGGTCGGACACGCCCAGGAGCAGGCGGATGCGAGCGTAATGCAACAAATACTCCGGAGCAAGTTCGCTCCAGGTAGAAGCTCCTTTAAATTCCAGACCGTTTAAGCTGATTTTGTGCATGACCTAACGAAGATGCCATGCGAGGGGGTTGTATAAAAGGACAGGAAAAGGTTAAGGGGATGGGTGTGTGGGGTTATTCTCTAAAACCAATCCTATCTGAAGTTTTTATAAAAAAACCCTCGTGACTTGGTTGGTTGAATAGATCCGCAAAGACCGGGTCGACAATTTTGCGACCTTCTATAATACCGGGCTGCTGTTTTTCAAACAACTCGTCTGCAAAAGTTTTGAACATAGAGAAAATCTCAAAATCATTGTCGATATCGAAATTTTCACAGCGCTTATTTTCATTCAGGTTCATTGACGAGCGGATGCACACGGTCCACTCATCGTTATAGATCAGCACAAACTTTGCGTGATTATCTGTTGTCCGTATATTGCTTTCGCTGAACAACTTGGTTATATGCACGGAATAAGCCGACTGGCGGGTTTTAAAGGACCTATCAAGTATCAACTTGAAGCTTATTATTTTTCCGGAAGACAGAAGGCTGTTTATTTCTTCAGCATCGTAAAAACCAGCGGACCAGGTTGAAACCAATATGTTGGCCGGACCCGTTATTTTCAAAGTTGACCGTATCAATGATATTAAAGAAAAAAGTCCATTTGTTAGCCCTACCGCTCTGTTTTCTTTTCCAAAGTTCTTTAGAGCTAAATCTGAATTGCTGTCACCAAGGCGCATTGCTGTTACCTTTCTGTTCGGAACCGTTACCATAGCTAACATTGTTGGTTTTGTTTTGCAACTTTTTTCCGGTCAAATTTTGCTGCTTTTTCGCTAGAAAAGTAAACAGCTTTTCTTTTTTCCAGATCATCAAGTGCTTTTAAATTCCCCTCTTTTGAAAGTTGTAATAACTTTTGATCTATTTCATAATCCGCAAGATCAATACCTTTTTTAAAAGCCTTATAAACAGCAGAGTTTTCGTCATCAAAATCTTGAGTAAAAGCGGCCTCGTCGTCAATTTCTAAAACATTGATTATTTTGCTAAGTGGGTAGCCTAGGCAGCCACATCCGGCAACGCTTTTTAAGAAAATTTCCGAATATTCCATTCTTCAAGATACGAAAAATTTACCACATTAAGCGTTAATTTAATAAGCATTACTCCGGATTAAGATCTCTGTATTCTTCTAGATCTTTATCGTGCTTGACAAGTACCGAAAAAAGAACTTGAATTATTTTTGAGGTTTTACTATTTGGGAACGCTTTTATATACCAGCGGGCAATTGCTGGTAAAAATGGCTTTATAGCCTCCCATGCCTGCTTGGCGTTGCTTTCGGTTATCTGCCGCTCTCCTGCTCTCATAGCGTTTTTTTATCTATAACAATTTCACCTGGCGTAAAGAAATTTTTGATCAGGTAGGCTACACCAGCAGAAATTGCAGCTTTTGAAATAGGATCCAGGTGCCACCCGGGAATAAGTTCCTGTACAACGTATAAAACCGGGGTTAATACTGCAATCAAGAAGGCTCGAAGCCCATCTTTCCAGCCGATACTGAAGCTTTCCGAATCATGTTTTACCGCAACGGGCTTCCCGTTGATGTGGATTGTTTTTTTATTTGCCATTGGGATAATTTTGTTTGTTCTGCATTTGGTTTAGCTGCACCTGAATGGCATCTACCTGCACTTTGAGGGCCTGAAACTCAACCTTTTTTACTTCGTTCTGGCTTTTAACTTCCTGTATGTCGCTTTTCAAGCCGTAATATGCCCCAAAACCACCGCTTACGATGGTGGCTGTGCTGATTACGATAGTCAATATCAGCCTTGCTGTAATGCCTTTAAGCTCCCTGTTCTCAATTGTTGTTGTCATTATTGTAGAAATCATAATGTTATAAAGCGATTATTCTTGAGCTATCCTTATCGGGCTCACAAAGCCCAGTATTTTTAATCCCCTGGCTGGCCGTGGCCCATGTGTATAATCAATTTTCTCTAAAACGGTTGTGCCTTCGCGGCTGCCTGCCTTGGAGGTATTGCCAGAAACGAATTTGAAGCTCTCCAACGTTGGGTGTACCCAGGTCACAACTCCTTCATGGCCAAACGGCCCGTCGCCTTCAATGTAAATAACGAGCGCACCCAGGGTAGGAGCAGCCTGAACGTGAAACTCTTTTGACTTTTTGAAAGCATTGTAAGTGCCAAGTGCGCTACCGGTAGCATATTTTAAAATTAGTTTTGCGCCCGCGGGATCATCAACTAGAAAAGCATTATACCAAATAGCCTTGCCTGTATATGCGCACCAGGCTTGTCCCTTAAGCCAGCCCATTGCTGACATTAATTTAGCATACCATAGGTTTTTAAATCCGGAGTTGCCTGCCGTTTCTTCCTGGCCGATGTAGCTAAGCGCTGTTGAAACTATTGTTTTGATGAGGCTCATGTCAAAAAATATACGTACCGCTATGCTCGTCGTTATGACTGGAGATGTTTGTTGCCGGTGAAATGTATCCCGGAAGGTCTGCTACGTTTTTAATAAGATAAGCCTGTAGCTCAGCAAGCTTCCGTTGTCCTTTGTCCTGATGGTCATCTGAAAGATACTGTGCACGAGCTGCAGCGGCAGGGTCAGCTTGGTCAAAGTCACTGCTACTATTGTAGCGATTGATAAAAAGCCCCTTGTCTGACAATTTAATTGGCAGGTCTTTGCAAGCCTGGGCAACGGTTAGCAGCGCAACTGCTTTTTTAATGAGCGGCAGCAGCTTTTTTTCGTCGGAGTTCAAATCACCATCGAGATATTTTTCTTTAATTTCTTCGTAATAGTCTGCGCCCATCACGTTGGGAAGATATTCTTCCTGGATATCAAGCATGATGGTTGACATGCTCAGGAATGTTATTCGTGAATTATTGATACTTCTCTGCAAAGAGAAATCGTGGGCTGTTTTAATAAATCCCTTTAAAAGATTTTGCCTTACTCCGGAGTCGGAATAGGATGGGAAGCTTTCCAGGTTGCTTTCCATTATTGCGATTGCTTTGTCGAGATAATTGAAGCCAGCCTCTTCGCAATGGTTACGGAGGTCTCGAAGTTTTTTGTCGCTAATTATAGCGCCGTCGGTTGATTTCGACACATAAAGCGCCTTGTCTGTGAAACGAAAAAGGGCGGTTTGGCTCCACCTAAGCATAGATAGGTAGGCAACGCTCCGGCGAAGCAGCTGTAGCGCCTTGGCGGGGTTGCCTTCCAGGCCGGTAAGGTTTCCGCGGAAATAGCCCAATGCATCATCGCCGATCGTTTCGGCAATGATATCCCGCTCTACGTCTTCAACAAATGATTTTATTGATTCCCAATTGAAGTTGGCATCAATTCCGCTGAAGTTAGCCTTCAAATCTTCTTTGTTATTGAGCAGGTTGGCCATCTGATTTGGGAGCGGGGTTGGTGGTAGAATGCGACACGTCCAGCGTATCAATTACAAATTCTTCTATCGCGAAGCGGAAGCCGGGCATGCGCTGGGTCCAGCCGTTGTATTGAGCTATAAAGTTGAGCGGCGCCAGGATCTTGTCTTTTCTGGATTTTAGGCGCTTGTTTAAAATATTGAAATGGATACGAGCGTCTGATCCAGAGCCACCTCCCATGTCGCCAGAGGATATCGGGCCAATAAGGGGGGCGGGGATCCCGAGGGCTCGGATCATTTGCCCGGATGCCTCTTTTGAATCCTCGATGTATTTACCATCCTTTAATTTATCATCTAAGGCAGAAATAGAAATGCCCGGAATTTCGCTTTTATTGATCGGGTCCCAGCCAAATGTTGTAATGAAACTTTTGCCAGCATTTTTGGATCCGGTCAAGTAAGCGTCAATCTCAGTGCGTGTGGTGGTCATTACTGACTTTCGCTCTTCCGGTGTGAGCGTCTTCCATGTTTTGCCCTGCTCCGTTGCCCTTGCTTCCCAAAATGACTGCGGTACTTTGATCAGATACTTGATTGTCATTTGGTACTTCATAAGCATTTTTTTAAGTACCGGGATATCGATGCTGAGGTCAAGCCAACTGGAGCTGAAAAGGGAGTGCCAATTTGCTAGCTGATAGACTATTTTCCCTGGTGCAGGGTAGTTTATCGGATAGATGAATTTTTTAAAACTTCCGGCCTTCGCATAGTCAATTTTGGTGATATTGTAAGGGTCGATCGCGTCAATCTGGCTAGTCCACTCGTCTCCGGGCTGACCCATTGGCCAGTTGGCATTGATGAATACCTTATCATTAAATCCGTTTTTTGGATTCTGCAAGCCGAAGCGGCAGAAGGATGCTTCCTGGTGGGTGACCTGCACGATCTTGTCGCCGCGTTTGTTTTTGATCAGCTCCGGGAAGCCGTGGTTAAACCACGTGAAATCTACAATCGACTCTAATAGGTAATCCTGAATGTAATTGTATTGCATCCATTCCTCAACTTCCGGATCGTAGAAGCGTTTCCAGGTGTGATCTCCTTTGGAGTTGAGCTCATAGGTTTCATATATGAGGCCACCGCCGTAAAGCACAGTGCAGAGAAAGTCGATCAGGGAAAGGAGTTCCGGAGATTGGTTAGCAGTGGCCACTACCTGTTGAGGATAATCGTTGCCATTTCCCCAGTATAAAAAATTGTGTGGTCCATATTGCCGTAGGAGCGGGCTGGTTGGCTTGGCCGCAGGTTTACCGAAAGGCTCACCCTGGGTGGTCATCAATAATGCCCTTGATTCCGGAAGGAACAAAAGGCTTTCTGACTCAAGATTATAGAGCGATTCTTTTTCCATTGATTTCGATAATGAGCAGGGGATGAACTGATCGGACTTCGTTATTCCCAACAGCTTTAATATTCCTGGTATTGTTCCGGTTGAAAAACGCCCTCTTTCTTTGCCGGGCGCTGCACATAATTGCTTTCGGATATACCAATCGTTCTCCGCCTCTATTGCGATTTAAATCAGCGGTTGCTGCCGTTATCGCAAATGGAACTGGATTGCCGAAAGCGTCAAGCTTATCCATGATCTTCAAGGCTTGGTCAAGTGATATGCAATCCATAGTACTAAGGTGCTCGCAGCTCGCTTTGTATTAAAGGACATGTTTTTCCCAAACAAGGCCTCCCGATTCGGTTTTGCTTAAATTTTTGGATGCCAGCCATTTGCATAACCGACTTTTGAAAAAACACTGTTTTTTGGGAAGGGGCTACCCGTAACACGCTGTGGGCAATGGCAACTTTTTGTGCCTTTTTTTACGATATCTGAATATCGGTTTTTGAAATCTATGGTTATGCTGTGAAGCCGGGAATGAATTCTTCAACACCGATCCTGTCTTGGAAGACACCGATGTATAAAGTATCATGGGCATCGCTATGGTGGGTTGCTTTCTTGGGGTCTACAGAGGCTCGGTTCTCTGGCCGCTTATCCTTCTGGTGGCCACGGCGATCTTCAAACGTTGCTGCCCCCTCAAGCGACTCTAGCAGGTTGGCACAGTTGATCCGGTTGTAACGGCAGGGCTTGGTATCCGGATCATCCTCAGCATGGACACGGGCAAAGAGCTTATACCTTGAGTCATGCCTTGATGCCTGGCCTATGTAGTGATCGGTTACCTGCCAGCCCAGGGCAGTAAGCTCCTGGGCTAGCTCCTGTGCATAGCTGATCTCCCTGCTTGCGTCTTCGTGGATTGCTGTGTGATCATAGTGGTGCACCAGCTCTCGGGTAGGAAATCCCTCATAGTATTCATCGAACTTCTTGGCCAGGTGCTTGATACGGAAGGGATGCTCTACATCTAAGGAGTTAAGATACTTGAAAACGTGCTGAAACTCCTGGCCAACCTCCATACATAGGATCTTAGCGCCCCAATCGCAGGCTATTTGTAACGGACGCCGGACATTGATATCAGCATCCTTCTTCCAAGGTTCTGGGAGTTTACTAAAGTCTTTAAATCGGTCTACGTATTCATAATCGATATCGGTGTAACCGTGGATATCTGTATCTAAGTTGCCGTAAAAGCCGAAGTCGGCACCGGCTTCACGTAAATTTAGTATAGATGTGTTGAATTGCTTAGTTGTAAGCACCCGCTTCATCTGCCTGATGTAGCGCTCGGTAACCACATCGATATTGTCGAGGGTAGACGCTTCTAGAAAATAAACGGCTTCCCTCCGGAGTTCGAACAACAATTTATCAAGCCTGGCAAGCTCCTTGCGGAACCTGGTATCCAGCGCCTCGGTGAGCTGCTCCTTTGCAACCAGTACCCGCATCGCGTCGAGAAGCTTTTCTTTGTCTGATTTAACCTGCAGCGAAATCGTAGGATCTATCGATATCAGATCATCGCCTATGCTCTTTATCAACTCCTGCTGCTGGTGATCGTACGTGACAATGAGATCGATCTGATCAGGATCCATGTGCTTCTCAAACTCGAAAATCCACTTCGCATCCGGATTGGTTGGCATATCGGTGCAAAACATCATACCGTGATGATAATGCAGGTGGCTAAAAACATCCTCATTGCCCCGGTTAGTGGGCACAATCCGGCTGTTGAATTGCTCTATTTTGGTAAATTTTGACTCGTCATTGATTATAAAATCGTTTGATTGAGCATTTCCAGAATCCTTGCGGTCCAGCCCGATCAGCCGCCACACATGCCCATTCCTCCAAAAGATACTATAGCTCGGATCCGTCGGGCACTCGTATGGCTTTTCGTGCCTGATATTCTTCGGAATGAATTTCCCTACCCAAAAATCTATCTCCTCATAAAATCCGAGCTTCTCCAGGGCTTTGATCAGCGCCGGTATCAAGTCGCCTTTGATCTTCATGTATGTAGGGCCGGTAAATCCCGTAGCTCCTCGCGGCATACCCTTCACATTCCGGATTGATACCGGTGCAATAAAGCCATGTGTTTTTCCACCAGCACGGCCAATGATAGCCACGGTGATATTAGCATTTACAACCCACGCACGTTGCTGGGGGTAATTAAAATGGGTGATTCTTTGATTGGCGTCAAATGACATATTTCGCATCCTCGGCTTGTTCGCTCATTTTTTCTGAAACAGACCTTTTGTGTCTCCAGCGCTCCAGCACTTCGTCCGGATTTTCCAACCGCTTCAGCCCGATGGCTTCCGGGTTGTATTCGATGATCAGCTGGAAGGCTTCCAGCTTGGTATATTCGATATCGTCTTTGGGAGCATCCTTCAAGCCGCGAAGCTCTGCTGCCAGGTCAATAAGCTTGATGAAGTCTTTATCCGCGGCTTTAGCGGCTCGTGTCTCCAGCTGCTCAATGTAAACGGACCGCCAGTATTCCTGGTCGTCCATAATGTTTTTGAAGTAATCCTTTGTGTTCCGGATATCGCGTTCTGCAGTATCGTACCCAACCTTGAATTGCTCCATGACCAGGTTGCGCAGATACCGGTGGTTTGTGATCGGGTGAAGCCGATCCTCATCATCAGGGTGATAGCGTTCGCGAATCCAATCGTTGATCTGCTTCCATCGCTCAAGTTGCTCCAGCTCTGGTACGGTAAGCGCATCTTTTCTGTTATTGCCAATAGCCCAGCGGATCCTATCTACAGCTCCAATGTTTGTAGTTGGATCATACGAGGGAATAGAGCGCAGTGCCGGTCGTTTGGTCATATTATTTTGCGTGATAGTTTGAGCGCTTCGATTTGTTTATTAAATTCAGCAATACGGCGTAAATGATGCTCCCGCTTCGCAACGCTCAACGGTTTCTTCAGCTCCCGCCGGGCCTTGCTCCTGCAGGCCATCAAGTTTTTGATTCCCTGCTCGGCATTTTCGGGCTTAGGCTGATTTTCTGGCAAGTCGTCAAACCATCCACCATTAGCTTCGAAGTAGTGCAGCTGGTCCCACAAGTCCTGCCGCTTTAAATTTTTGGTGAGAATTTCCCTGGCGCAACGGTGCAGCTCTTCGCCTTCAGGCAATACCGACAACTGGCCATGCAAATGGCAGATCTCTTTCCATAGGGTTTTAATAATCCTATCAATCCGGAGTTTCTTTTCTACGTTACGGCCCTGATTGGCTGGCTCGTCGTCAATTTGTACTCGAGCAGTTGGTTCCGGCGATGCCTCGGATGCCGGTTCGGTATCCTCGCTTTTCGCCTGGCTAATTTTAACGAGCTCAGCATGTAGCTTGCTGGTATTGTAAGCGCCAGGGCCATCAGATAATAAATCGATCAGGAGAGTGGAAGCTCCGCAAGTTTTTAGCAGTTGAAATCCCTGCTCGTAATCACGGTCGCCATCTAGCCAGGCGGTAACTTCATTTTGCATACCATAAAGGTGCCCGGCGTTGCAATTGTATTAAAAGACTCAAAGCAAAAAGCCACCCCGGGAGAGGTGGCTTTGAATCAAACTAACCAATTATAAACCAAATTAATGAATACAGAGTTACGGAGTTACAAAATTTTCTGGCTCTTTTACTGGTTTTGCAACCAGGTAAGGAAAACCATTTGCAACCAGGTCGGCTGCTTGCTCCGGAGTGGTTGTTCTCAAATCAACCCGGTGCCCTTTAAAATAATACTCACCAGCGCCAGCGCCGGTGAGCAAAATAAATTTTTCAGCTACGGCTGCAGGAAGTGAATGTTTCCCTTTAGCCATTACGCAGGTGTTGGTGTAAAGTTTAAGCCTGGAGTGTAGATCACCGCCTGGCCGTATGCTTCCACCTCAATCGTATAACCGCGGTAGCCTTCGTTGTTGCCGGTGTCGTACTTCACCTTTGTTTTGCAAGGGAAGCGCTCGGAACCGTACTGGCGCACAATACCGTCAGTTTCCTGAATAAAGAAAATAGCGTTGCTATTATTCAATACCCGGGCCATTCCATCAGCTTCAGCCCTGGAACCTGGGAGCGATAAGTTGAATTTGCTTTTAAAGCCCATAGAATCCGCTTCGCCCATTGGCTCGTAACCGCCGGTGCCTTTGTTTTGCGTTCCGTAAAGTTTTTTCATGCATTTTCCTGTTGGAAATACGTGAGCGGCCGCAATGGATGCAATATTAGCAAGCGTTGCGCCAACCTCGCTCATATCTTTAGGGCGTTGCAGCGTCGTGAAATCGCTCAATAGAGCAAAACCATGCAGGGTAGCCAAGCCGGAGGGGTTCTCCGTTCCATCTGTGTGTAGAAGATCTATTATGTCAATTGCCATCTTAGCTATTAATTAAAGTTTAACAATTGCGTTCTGTCCCTTTATTTTCATGATTTCTTTTGCAAGCTCGGGGCTTTCTGCAATTTCTTTCGCTGAATGTGGGTGCGATCCGTGCACAACCTGGTATTTAACCTTTTCGATTGTGATAACCGGAAGCGGTGATGCAACTTCCTTTTTTTCCAAAGCAGCTTCAAGCTGGTTTTTTAAATCAACAATTACTTCCTTATATATGCTAAGGTCGCTTCGAGCCTCCTGCAGTTCAGCAGATAGATCTTTGATTTCCGGTTGTGCAGCCAATTGGTCAAAATCGGCTTTAAAGCCCTCCAGTTGTTTCTTCAGCTCCGGGTCTTTCTCGGCTGCAGAAAGGAGAGCAACCAATGCAACCCCTAGGGCTGCAAAGGTGATTTGTGTTTTAGTTTGCATCGATTATATTTGGTCAGAAACTCTCAATGCTTCAGGATCCTGTATTTGAACTCCAAGAACTCCGGAGTATCCGGCATCTAGCGAATACATTTTTTCAATGGTATTGATCGAATTCTGATCGCTCAAAATATCGGTACCAATCACAAGGTTGTTCGGATCTGTACACAACAACCGGCGGTAGCCAGCTAACCAAGACACCGCCTTGATGACACATTTCTTCTCGGTACCTGCCAGGTAGGTAATGCCATTGTCTATTTCGGTGAACTTGCCAACTTTATCCTCAAAGTCATCGGTAAGAATTTCCTTGTCTGTAACAGAGCAAAAAACGGTGGCTCCTCTCATTTTAATCTCTTCAGATTGGGAGCGCCAAAGTTTTTTGAATTGAGCATATGACCCAGAAGCACTAGTAACAACACCGGTAGTAACCGGGTCAATACCACCAGCACCAGAGCCTAATGCTGCAAGCGCTGCAATTTTTGGCGCAAAACCCTCAAATATTGCGTTGTGGCTATCCAATGCCCACTTTGCGGGCGTTGTGTCTGGGTTTTGGCCAGCTACCGTTGTGGCAAGGCACTTAAAATATCGCAGCTCGGTATCTTGCGTGTATTTAATCCTGTCGCCAGGATTATAAACAGTTCCAGCACCGTATGCAGCGTAAGCAGCCTTGCCAACGCCGCCATAAACTGCATTGTTAAGTTGAGATGCCAGGCTTAATGTAATGGTCTCCCACATAAATTGAGCAAAAGGAATTGTTTTATTCCCTGGGTTTTCGCCAGCGCCACGCATTGCAGCCATAAAGGTTGTGCGATACTCGCTAGGCTTGATATTGATATCACGCTGCCAAGCTTCTACTGTCAAAACGCGGGGCTCGTAAGCAACCTCGCCACCTTTGCTGAGATATTCGCCGGTAAAGGGTTTCGGGCCACCTTTAACAACCAGCTTATGCATATTTAAGCTGTTTTTTACATTGGTGATCAACAAAATATCATCGGCCGCTTTAAAGCCCATGAATAGTTTGCGAAAAAGTGTTTTTTGATACTCGCCCGGGTATGCGGCCAGGGCGGTAATGTCTGGATTTTGCATTGTTTTTTATTTAGTCTTTTAAATATTCTGCTGCTTCTGCATCAAAAGAAGTTTCGAAGCTTGGTTTTTTGTTATCCAATTGCTCACCTCCTCCTGACGACTGTTTTGTTACGGGTTTTGTTGGCATCTCGCCTGGCTGATCGCCGTATGTTTCAGCTTTCACTTTCCAGCTGTCGCGATCTGCTTTTAAAGCATTTACCGCTTCAACCAGGTTGGTTTTTTCATTGCCAGCGCCTAATACACTATTAATGCTTGCTAAGGCTGCTGTAGCTGCATCGGCGGTTGTGTTAGCCTCTTCTACGTGTGCCGTGGTTACCACTGCCAGGTTTCCTAAGCCTGCAGCTTCCAGCTCGCTGTTTACTTCAGCAAGCTGCTCTGCGCTGATATCCGAAGCGCTTACGGCTTTCAAAGCGTTCAGCTTTGGAAAGTCAGATCCAAATAATTTCATACTATTTTGTTGTTGAGAATTTGATTGTTGAGTTTGCGAAGCAAGCGCCCCGGCACGTTTTACTACGTCTTCAAAAGACATGATACCGTCGATCAGTCCGATGTTAGTTGCTTCTTCAGCAAAAAACATTTTGCCTGTATTCCAGGAGTTATTTTTGAGCTTTCCGGCCCGGGCTTCAGAAACGCCATCAATAAAGTGGCCGCAAATAAATTTAAGCTCAGCTATTAAAGCAGCAGGCTTGCCATCTATGGCATCGGTATAGTCTTTGTTTTTGTCTTGGCTTTGCGGGGCGTAGAAAATCAATTGGCTAATGCCATTGGCCTCAAGGGCCTTTCGGATATCCATAATGGTGGCCATTGCACCAACAGATCCAACACGACAAGTTTTATGGCTAGCATAAATTTCGGTTGAATTAACTATGCTCCAAACGCCACCGCTAGCAGCCTTACCGTCATTTATAAAACCTAGAATCGGTTTTTTCGATTTGAAATATTGTACAGCATCTGCCAGGGTTTGAATTCCTTCCGCCTGGCCACCTGGAGAATCCGTTCTGATAATACAAGCAGCTATAGAACCATCGTCTGCATAGGCACGGATCCTGGCTGCATATTCTTGCGCTCCGTAATTGCACGGGCCACCGTAATGCATAATCGGCCCGGTAATATTCATTACAGCAATTTTACCAGTGAAAGTGTCTGCAACTGCGGCCTCTTCAGCTAGATCATCGTCGTCATCTTCCGGATCGATCTCTGGTTCAAAATCCGGATCCAGAAAGTCGTCTTCCTCAAGCGATTCTTCAACCAGGTTGAATTTTCCGCTTAGGATAGCCTGCATGTGGGAAAAACTGGATTCAATATATTCCGGTTCAATGCACCATATGCCTCTGGCTAATGCTGATACTGTTAAAAAGCCGTTTCTTTTATTCGCCACAATACAAGTTTAATCCGCAAAATTTTGCACAAAAGGACAGCCTAGGCAGTCAGGAACAGTGCCCGTACTGTGGTATCCCCGGTAAATGATATAGCGGTGCCCGGCCTTCCGGGAACAGAATCTTGCGTATTAGATTTTAGCTTCGCCTGTAATCCCTCTACCGGATTGCCCACAATTTTCACGGTCCCGTTCTTTAGCGTGATCCGGAGCACATGCAGCGTGTTAGCCAGGCTGCGCAAGCCTGCATCAATAGCCAGTTCATCGCCCGGCACAAATCCCAAAACTTGCTGCACCCAGCTTTCGCCCTGATCAGAATTAACCTGGTCTTGCTGGTGGCCCATGGTATCTTCAGGGCAGTATATGGAAGCCCAGGCGAAGCCAGCCCTCAGCACCAGGCTCCCGGCGGCTATTGTGCCGGCACTTGTGGGCGAAAATGTTTGTATCCCAAAAGCAGGGACAAATTCTATTTTTTGAAGGGAGCCGATATTTTCTAACGAGAACCGTGGTATAAACATGCTCAAAGATTGGCTCATGTTTGGTTGTAATAAAAGACAGCGGCGGCCTTAAGCCCTAAAGGCCCTTTAATTGGTTTGTAATAGCGGACATTTTGCGGAATATCCGTGTAATTGCGCTGTTTTTCAGGCAGTTAACAATGGCAACTTTAAGCGTTGGAAGCTTTTTTGAATAGTATCAAAGCTGATATCATCTTCTGTGATGCCGTAACGCAGTAAAATATCGTAAATAATCTCTTTTTGCTCAAAATATTGGTAAATATCTGGGTCCTTGATTACCCGGATGGTTTGCTTGCTGGCTGTTTTTTGCTTCACATACAATTCCTTGTATT
The DNA here is from genome assembly GCA_043758305.1 of Pedobacter sp. Classification (GTDB taxonomy): domain Bacteria; phylum Bacteroidota; class Bacteroidia; order Sphingobacteriales; family Sphingobacteriaceae; genus JAQSWM01. Next base: position 14,165 of record JAYVNR010000235.1, read on the forward strand.
TTTTAATGCCAACACGGTTTTTTAGCTTCCAGGAATACATCGCAATTTCTTCTACGAGCTCCTGTTTAATGTGGTCGTTAAATTCGAGGATAGAATTGGCGCAAACGTATACGCCCCGGGTGCGGGCATATTCCCAGCAAATTTTAACAGTAAGCTCGGCGCCCAGTTTTAGCGTAGGCTTTTCATACCGTACCGGCATTTTTTCCAGCATGAAATAAAAGAGCTTTCCCAGGCGGTCGCTCTTGTTAAGCTCCCAAATTTGTTGATCATACCTGGCCGCTATAAATTTCTTTACAAATGGCTTTACCGGTATGGTAATAGTATGCATGTCAATGTTGCAAAAACAGTTAAATAATCCAAGAAAATAGCACGAAGCCAACCCATCAAAAGCCGTCAGAAAAACGGCTACTACAGTAAACATACTATTTTTTTGTGGTTTTGTATCCGTGTATAAAATAGCTGAAAATCAATGGCTTATGCGTTACTTAATGCCCGTTTCAAGTTGTAACCGGCACGTTTCAGTTTTGTATCCAAAATTTTGGGTACAAAGTTTTTGTATCCGGTGTTTTTTTGATAAGAAAAGCTTTTGTTTTTTGTAACCCTGTATTTCCCTTATTCCTTGGAGTTTATAATAGCTTTTATATTTTAGTTAAGAAGTTACAAAAATTTAGTGTAAAATAAGAGGGAGGGAGGAGGGAGGAAAACCGGGCCGGCCGGGCCAAGGTGGCCGGCTTGATTTATATGGCATTCCCCCGGCTCTGCCGGTGTCATTAGTTTTTGTATTTGAGTACTATGGTTGGAGGAAAAATCAGCCAGCCAGAGCCCTGTAGAATCGCGTGTAGCAAAACTGTACGGACAGATGTGCGGATATTGAAACCTAGAACGGCAATGAAAAATTTATTTTAAAATATATTTGCGTATATACAACCATAGTTGTATATTTGATTCAACAAAACGGGACGGCAATCCCGAAGGTCTAACACTTAAAAATTACAGAAAATGAAAACCAATCTAACAATCGAACAAATCGCAGAAATTTTTGAAATGAAAGCCTGGAAAGGCTTTAGGATCTACGACAGCAGCGTTGGCTACAACACAAAGAAAATGTCAACCAAGGCTTATTACTACATCTCAAACGGCGAATTAAGAGCCAGCGTAACGGTTGACTGTTACAACCAGCCTGAAGCATGGTGCGCTTCCCAGGCTGAGCAGTTTGAAACTTCGATGATGGAGTGGGCTGAAGGAAGAATTTCAGAGCGCTTTCCTGAAGGCGAAATTATCGCTGAACAAATCGAAAGCGAAACCATCGTTACCGAAGAAGGTGAAGTGATTGACCTTAGCGAGACAGTTAAAGGCTATTACACCGAGTGGAGAGAAGTGCGCATAGCAATTAACCGTTATGGCAAGCTTGCCACACGCAACCGCCAGTTCGTTGTAATTTGCGAAATAGCAAAAGCAAATGCGCCACGCAACTTCGTTCAGTTATCTGAAAAGGCGTATGCTTTTGCTTCACAAAGAAATTCAGAAATAATGTTAGAGCCTTTCGCAGAGCCAATTGATTACGAAATGGCTGTTGATATCGCGGAACAAATGGAAGTGCGCCGTGCTTTAGACGCTTTGGCTGCTCAAGAAGCTGCTGAACAAAAGAAAATTGAAGAGGCTTCTCAGCAGGAACAAGCCTTGGTTTTGGCTCAAACAATGGAGAACCTAAGCGGCCCGGAATGTTTGAAAGCCTGGAAAGAAGCTGGTTGCCCGCACCCGGCTCCAAAGATGATAATGGATTTCAAAAACGCATCCGGGCTAAATTGGAAGCTTTTCACAGAATCTATATAAACAAAAAGCCCCGTCGGCCGGCAAGCCTTCGGGGTTAACTATAAAATTTCGGTCTAACAAAAAATTATAGAGATGGCAAATTTATTGAATTTATTCCGAAAGCGGAAAACACCATTTATCCCGCTTTACAACACAATAGCCTCGGAAATTGAGGCAGACAAAATACTGAACGTGAGCGGCGACCGCTTTTCAAAAGCCTCAAAAAACAATTACAAAACAATGGTATATCGCTTTATGGCATATGAAGAAGTATATGGCATTATTTATCTGGAAGATATCAACCCGGAGTGGGTGGAAGGCTTGAAAATATACCTGATGGAAGCCGAGTATTGCAAAAACACCATATCTAACACACTTGCTGTGCTTAAAGCGGTTTTGCGACGGCTGCACAATCGTGGCATTGGCACGTTCAACGGCTCGGGGATCAGCTGCGTGGGCGAAACGGTCACCACCGTTTACAATACTATTGACGAGCTGAGGCAACTGCTCAACTTAGATTTGACAGAAACGCCAGGCTATGAGCGGATCCGAGATATCTACGTGATCCATTGCTTCCTGGGCTTGCGATTCGGCGACCTTCGGATTTTGCTGCGATCCATTAAAACATTCCTGAAACGCGAAGCCGGGCGCACGTTCATCGAGATTAAAACAAAAAAGACTGGCGAAGTGGTTGTCATTCCCATTGCCGGAGTGGTGAAGCAGCTGCTTGAAAAACATAATTACGATTTACGCGGCGAACTGCTTTCCAGTTATTACAACGCATCTATCAAAGAAGTGGCAAAACGTGCTGGGCTAAATAGCGACGTTGTTTTTACCCGTACCGAGGGTGGAAAGCGCACCGATACCGTTTTCAAAAAATACGAACTCATGAGCAGCCACACAGCCAGGCGCACGTTTGCAACCAATGCAACACTTTCAGGCCTGGGGCAAAACTTCATCATGAAAATCACCGGGCACCGCACGGTATCGGCTTTTGAACGCTATATTAAATGCAGTAACTTAGATTCGGCAATAAAGATTGCAGATCACGCTTTTTTCAATATTGAAATGCCGGCAACATTGATGTTGGCAGAAAAAGACCAAAAAATATTAACATGAATGTAAAAAGGCTTATCAAATCAGGAATTTTAAACCCCACACAGCTTGCGGCCAGGCTTTGGCCGCAAGCTTCTCTTGCCGACCAGAAGGCAAGAATGAGCCGCAAGATTGCTGAAAAAAATGGGCAGCGGCTTACAGAAAAAGACTTGGAGCATATCGAACGCATCATACGCGAAGAGGGGGAGTTGTCTTAGATCCGCGAACCTGATTTTAAAAGTTAATGGTTTACTCCGGAGCAATTAGTTCCACTAATTCTTTCTTTTTTACCAGCTCCATAAAACATTCTGGCTGCATGGTTAAGGCTATTTTTTTTCCCGCTTCCAGGATGTCTATCGAGTCTAGCTCAAAATCAATTCCCGGCTTATACCATTTAGCAATGATCACAAACGTGCGTTTGCTTTTGGGGCTTTGCCACCAGCTGTAGGGCAGAATATTCATTCGTTCAAATACTTATACTTGTTATAAACCGCTTGCGGATCTTGCCCGTGCTTTAGGTAGACCACTGTTTTTTGGTTAATCCGGAATGGCACATTGGAGCTGCCGGCAGCTAATTGGATCCGGGCTTCTTCAATCCGATCGGCGACCAGTTCTCGCTCACGTTCGGCTTTTTCTGTAGCCAAACGCTCCGCTTCCTGAAGCTGTTGTTTTACCAAAGCTTTAAACTCACGTTTGCTAATCCGTTTCTCTATAATGGTTACTGGCTTCTTAAGCTTGCACAAGCGTTTAGATTCTTCTTTCTGCAAAGCAAACTGCTGAAGCGCTTGTTTTTTTGCAGCTCGTTTATCCAGCTTCATTTTCTCCCTTTCTTCGGGAGTGAGGTTTTTGCACATGCATTTATATGCTACCATAGCACTGTGCAGCCTGATGGCTTCTTCAGAAAGCCGGCGGGCCGGGCGTAGGCCTTCCATTACTCTTGCCCCTCCGGAGTTTTTTCGTAATTGTATTCCTTTTCGCTAAAGCGGATGCCCTGGTTTTTTGCAAGCAGCTCAGCTATCTCGCCCCCCAGGAACATTCCCACGTGCTTTTTACAGCGCTCCAGCATTTCTATAAGTTCTTGGTTAGCTTGGTCAGCACGTTCTGCTAATTGCAGCGCTTCTCTAGTCTTGATTGTGCCATTTGAATGGCTAATGTTCTGAAGGGACTGTTTAATTTTCATGCTTCTATGTTTTTAGGGTGTTGCAATAGTTCGTTAAATCTCTGATCAAGCCCTAATCGGTTTGTAAAACCCTTTTCAAATGTTGACCAAGTGTGATACCGATTGCGGATTTTGATGCGCAGGGTGTCATAGCAGGGCTTCAATAATGAGAAGCCTGCGTTGATGATTTTTTGAGTGTCGCGTTCTGTCATTTTTTGATCTCCTTTATTTTTCGACTATGTGAATTCATACCGTTCGTTCTCTTGCACTATGGTTGCCGTGAAGGGAAATCCATTACTGGGTATCTTATCCATCATATCCATCAGGTTCTTTGAACCAGTAAATACCACGTACTTGGTGCCTGCTAGTTCAATTTGTAGATAGAGGCATTTGCCTGTGTACTTTGAATTCTCAACTTTATGGCTATGCACAATAATTTGGCGGTTAAGCACCTTGCTGATTTTTATTTTATCGCCCGTAAAAGCTTGCTGGGTAGATGTAATTCCAAATTGTTTAAAGCTGTTCATGTATTAGTTTATTAATTAAGTTTCGGCTATTGCAATGCTTTAACCAGCCTAAATAGGAGGCTGTAGACGCAGGGTTACGGCGGCGTTTTAGCATTCTGGCAAAGCTTTGTTTGATTGATTTTCTTAGAAGGGTGTGGCTATGATAAAAGCGGTAGCCTACAAAATCGATGCCCCTGTCTGCCACCGGAAAAACCTGGTAATTCCCTTTTACTTGCAGCTTTAAATTATCGTTTAAATACGTTTTAATCTCGTTTAAAAGAGCATGTAGGTAAGGCTTATCAGGAGAGAGGATTACGATGTCATCAGCATAGCGGAAGTAATATTTTACTTGTTTATTTTCTTTTAGCCAATGGTCGAAGTATGTTAGATAGAAGTTTGCAAAATACTGGCTGAGGTAGTTGCCTATCGGCAGTCCAGGCGCACTATCAATTATTTCGTCAAGCAGCCATAACAGGTCGGGATCTTTGAGCTTGCGACGTAAGAGACCTTTTAAAATATCGTGATCTACTGAAGGGTAAAACTTCCTTATATCAAGCTTTAAGCAGTAGATTGTGTTAGTCTCGTCTTTGAGTGCGGCTTCAATGCCACGGGCTGCGGCATGTATGCCCTTGCCCTTAATACAGCTATAAGTGTCGGCCGTGAATGTGTTTACAAATATTGGCTCCAGCACGTTCATGATGGCGTGGTGGGCAATACGGTCTGGGAAATATGGCAGGCGGTAAACCTCTCGCTCTTTAGGTTCGTAAATCTTGAAAACCTCATAGTTGGAGGTTTGATATGTTTTGTCGCGGAGCATGTTGTACAATGCCATCAGGTTTGCATCAACATTAGCTCGGTGGGTAACTACGCCCGGCTGATTGCTTTTGCCTGTACTGGCAATCGCATCTGCCTTTTCAAGGTTGTAGATATTGTAAATTTGTTCGTACAAGTTGTTTAATCTTTTCATTTTGCCTTTGCTTTACAGGTCGTTTTCACCGGAGCTACCAACGCCCTTTTAAAGTCTATTTTGTTTTTTGCCATGCGGGCAGGGCCTGCGCTGCTTATTATCTTATAAGCAATGGTGGGAGCTGACATTCGAATTCGTGTTATCGTTATCGTAGTCGTTGTACGAAAAGCTGGGAGACGAACCAACTACAGCCCAAACAGCGCACCGCCTTAATTTTCTAATCGATTACCATCAGATCTCGGTATAATCCAAGGTGCGTTTCGCCAACGTACCGGGCAGTATCTTTATCCGGAAAAACAAGGCGGGAGCCGACACGCGAACCCGGGTAATCGTAAGCGCAGTCGTAGTACGAAAAGCCGGGAGACGAACCAACCGGCTCTACATCCAGATCAAACCACGGATAGTATTTATACTGGTCATAGTCCCGCCAGTTGATCACTTTATCAGCTGCTTTCCATGCCGCCTGACTGATAATAAAAAGCTTATAAGCTGCTACTACCGCCTTTTGCATGTTTGATGGCAGAGCGTCTACTACTGGCAGGTTTGCTGGATCTATAGCCAGAGAAGTTGCTGCCGCTTCAAATGATTCTAAATGTTTCATTTTAGTTTGCGTTTATGTACTCGTTATAAATTGAAATGAATTGCTTGCCTGCGTATTTGGCTATCTCTGCAGTTTTATAAAGAAGGCGGGAGCCGACAGCCGAATTCGAGTAATCGTAAGCGTAGACGCGGCACGAAAAGCCGGGAGACGAACCAACCGAATAAAACCACGGGTAATACTTATACTTACTGGCATCCTTCCAGTCTAGTATTTCGCCGCCATTAAGAGCTTTGGCAATAATGCGCAGCTTCATATAGGCCAGTACATCAGATGGCAGATCGCCGTACTTTTTTAGCCAGGCATCTACATCTATCCCATCGAATTTGCAGGCATCCTCAAAGGTTTCGATGTCTGTGTAGTTTACAGATTGCCTGTTGATCTCGGCTACCTGTTCTGCGGTAAGTTCAATCTCTACAGCCTTGTTGTTGATTTGGATTGTTGTTTTCATCATTTATTTGGTTTTGAATTTGATTTCTGTAGTTGCGGGGCTGTATTTTTCCTCCAGCTCGTCGAGGATCCAATCGATGTATTTGGTGGTGGCGCATAGTAATTAAAATGGTAAGTCGTCTATATCGTTGAGCGGTCCTGGTTTGGTTTGGATGTACATCATCTCCTTAGAAACTTTCACTTCCAGTGTAATCCAGTTACCGTCTTTGTCTTTGCGCCGGTCTTTTATCTTGCGGATAATCCTGCCTTGGCTGTTGAGCAGATCCTTGGGGTTGTAGCTGAAATCCCAATACTTTGTCCAAGCCTTAATCGCCTTGGTAAAGCGCTGCATTTTCCACACAGATTTAAAGCGGATCCGGTAATCGTCAAATGCCTCTTCCTTTACAATGCACTTGTCTAGGTTGCCGCTTTCCTCAGCGAAATACACATCTGCCCATCCAAAAAAGTCCTGCCCCATTACGCTTATCAGGTTCCGCTTGCTTACATTGCTCATTGGTGGTCCAATCTTAGCATTGTTGCTGAGGTAAAAGCGCAGGCAGTAAGCCATGGTATTAAAAAACAGATCGAACTCGCTGTCATCAAAATGATAAAACAGGTTCTTTCCAAAATCATCGCTCACACGGCGGGTCTCATTATAATCATCTACTTCACCGTGGTTGTGGTAGTAATCGCTGAAAACGGTGTAGAGCAGGCGCCGCTCGGTAGATGGGTCAATATCCCTGGGTGTGAAATTGGACGAAAGCGCAAATTTTCCTGTCTTCTCGAAAGGGATGGTGTATGCCTGTGAATTTTTCGGGTTTACTTTGATATTTCCGGTAGCAGCATCGAAAAAGAATTTCAGGTTTAAATACTCGTCGGCATCATCGATCAAAACATACCGGTGATGTTCTGTCAAGCCATCATAAATGAATGGGTTGTCGGTAAGCTTTGGGTTACGGCCGCCCAGGTATAAGTTTTTTCGCAACACCTGAGTGATGGCCAGGTTGAATAATAGCGACTTTCCCGAGCCACCGTAAGAGCCGCCGTCATCATTGATTTTATTGTCCATGGCAAACACGAAGTAAGCCCTGCTCGCATCCTTATAGCGGTGCAGCAGGTAGCCAATAGTGAAAATTTTATTGATCAGGTGTAGTTCTTGTTCAGCAATCTCCTCTGCATTAAGGTTGGGGCCCGCAATGTTGAATTTGTTAGCAGCGATATAAGCATCCTCTTCGGCTTTCTTTTTTCCTTTTAACTGCTCCTCAAGTTCTTTGCGCCAGTGGATGCGAGATGTTTGAACCAGATATCGCAGGAACAGGCACTTTTCATCATGTATTACAATTTTATATTCTTCAGTATCCTCGTTTTTCGTGATGGTAAATGGCGCCTCTTTAAGATCGACACGGTGCGGCACCATATCATCCTCCCAAATGTATTTATGGACTTCGCCGGGCTTGAATTTTTCTATTCCAGAACCGGTTACTTTCCAGGTTTGATTTTTAAAAAACAAGTATTGGGTATCCTGGTCAAAGTCATTAAAATCAATTTCACGATACATTAGGTTGCTGATCGACGTATCGTTAAGTTTAGTTGTATTGTACATAAAGTCGCGGAGCTCTTCCTCCATGTTCCGGTCTTCCAGAAAGCCGGTAATGAAATCTTTCACATCGCTGGGCTCCACTTCGCGTACCTGGTTGCCTTCAATCCGGATGTAGGTATAAGAGTTCTTTTTGCCAGGCGTTTTAAAGCGGGAGAATCCGTTTTTGAACAGGAAATTATATGCACGTACGTTCCGGAACTTATATTGATAACCGGAAATATATTTCTCATCTTTCTTGCCTTCCCAAATAGGCACACGGTCCCAGAAGCGATATTCTTTAGCCTGGGTAATCCTATCGCGAAGCTTCCAGAAATCAAAGTGGTTCAGAAAATCCCGAACATCTTTGCAGGGCTTTCCCCGCCGATCTTGCATGTGCTGCAGCTCTTCCGGAAGTTCGATAGTCTTAAGGTCCAGATATTGCATGGCCAGCTCATGAGCGGTGCGCTTGCCGGTGGCATCAATATCCGGAAGGTTGTAGAACGTATCGGCGATCTTCAGGATATCGTCATACTGGTTCTTATAAAGCTTGGCGGTCTCGGAGTTCATCCAAATAACCCAATAGCCAAAAACAGCGATGTTCAGCGCATCAGATCCGCCGGTGCAAAGGATGATTTCGCTTAGCTTGGGCTCGGTGTTTTGTTTGCCCTCCGCCAATGGATCGTATGCGTCTTCTGCTTTTTTAACCAACCGGGCACGTTCCTTTTGCGCCTGCTCTAAACCGTGGATATAGTTCTTGATATAGTCGCCGTGGTAGGTGAAGCGCCTGCCGGCATCGTAGTGCTTTGGCTGGTACAGCTTTTTAAATTTTCCCTCATCTATCAGGAAAATAGGATAGTGATCGGTTGCAGAAAACGTGCGGACCTTCCGCTTGCTGATCACGGTATAGCTAACAACCGGGTGATACCGAAAGAGCTTTAAAACGCCTGCCAGCTTGCTGTACGCCTCCTGTTTGGTGGCTTCTTTGTGCCAGCCAAGATACTCCAGCGAGTATTTACTAAAAAGCGTGAGCAACTCATAATCTTTCCAGATTTCCCCCTGCTCACGTGTATTAAACTCCCAGGTACCATCAACTTCATCTGGAGTAGCATCGCGTTCCTGGTAATCTGGTTTTAAAACATTCTTCTTCTCTTCCTCGGTAAAAACGCTGTACTTGAGTGCAAGCTCTTGCAATGTGCGGCCATAATCATACGCGGTTTCAAATTGATAACAAAGAATGCCATTGCGGGGCTTTTGATCGCCACCAAAATCAGTGACCACCCAGTTACCGTCTTCTAACAGTTTAAGGCTTGCCGAGGCTGATTTTTCGGTAGATCGCAACTTGAATTTGCGTGAAGGGAAATCTACACACGAATGTGCCCCAGGATACAGATCAAGTATAATATCAAGCCCACCGCGGGTTGCTTCTAATATTTCTTCTGGTTTAATAAATTTCATGAAATCCGGCAGCCTATTTCTTTGTCCTTTTTTTATTGTTCCTGGCGTATTCAGCCATCATTTCAAGTATTACAAGGGCGGTTGTTATTCCGGCCATTGATAAAAGAAGAATTGCGTTAATTCCCATTATTTCGATCTAAAAGGCTTAAGAAATCACCTTCTGTGGGCTTTTTCCAGTTGGAGTTGATGCGATCCTGGTATCTATGCGATGAAAGCAGTAGATCTAATTCGCGGAGCTCGCTGCCTGTACAATTTTCCAGATATCGCTCCGGAGTGATGTTAATGCTTACGGGGTAGTATAATTCTGGCATTTCCCTTTTCTTTTCGTTTTTTAACTGATTTGTAAATAATAATTAAGGCACGTACCAGCCAGTACCAGCTTAGCGCTGAGCATAGCAGCCCGGCAGTGGCATCAGGTGCATATATGATAAATTAGCTATAGGGCGAACTTTATCCTGTGCTTGCCCACACTATGATTGTAGATTTCCTCGAGCATTTCCAGATATTGCTTTTTGCTCACACATCGCACCAATGACCGGCTTTGGTACTCCAGCTTTTTTTTCATTGCCTCGTGATCATATCCCGGAGTTTTAACTGAAGCAATTACTGCCAAAACAAAATTTCTCTCGTAGGTAGAATCAAAAATGTTTCTGTAAAACTTTAGTATTTCGGCTATCTCACACGCTTGCTGATAATTATCCACGTTTACATAGCCTTGCCTGAGCGCTTCATAATCACGAGCTCCAGCACTCGAGCACATGAGCAGAGCGGTTGATATCGGAATATTAGGAAATTGGCTGATAAAAGCAGAGAGTTTATCAAAACCCGGTTTCTTTTCAATGGTCCAGTAGTTTACATAATCTACTATATCCCAATTTTTGGCATTTGAATTAATAGCCGCTATGTCAGCTTTGTTAACGGCAGCATCAATAATATAGTAGATTGGAAGCCCTAGCCTGGTAGCGGCTTCTAGGCGATGTTGCCCATCAACAACCTCGAATTCTTTATTGCATAAAATGGGGTTTATGTGCAATAGGTTTTTGACCTCTATGGCTTTCATAAGGCGCTTTACGTGGCGTTCGTCAACTTCACGGTTACTGACGATACTTTTGAACTGACTATAATCCGATGTTTGATGAATCATTATTTATGGTGTTTTTGAATATTAATTTCTATGTTCCCTATTCCGGATTTGACAAAAGCGTATAACCCCGCACTTTTAAAAGCTGCCGCCAAAACTGCGCTCCATTGATACCAATGTTTGCTGCTGTACTTCAAAATCTCCTCGCCTGTTCCCCTGTCTGTGACCGTAATGGTCAGCCTAATGTTTTCCTGTTATCATCTCATGTGGTTTCAATGTTGTGGCGAATTATTGTCGAGGATGTTAAGTGCGTCTGTGATCTGTATATGCTCCAGCATGCGCTCTATAGAAGTAGTAAAGCAAGCGATCTGTATGCTGATTCTCTAATGTGGTAAGCTGCTTGTAGCGACCTTTTCTAAACCGCAAATAGCTATTGGCTTCTCGCCTGGCTTTGGTGAGATCATTTAATACTGTTAAGAATACGGCCTCATGCATGGCTTAAGCCCTCCGCCTTGCAGAATTCTAGAATAGGCTGAATTTTATTGAGGTAGTTAGCATGGTACTTGCTTTTGGTGCTTGGTGCAATCAATTTGAAATTGCTTTCGTTTCTTGCAATAAATGCACAGTAGCGCCAAATGCTTAAATGTTCGTATTCGTTAATTTTAAAAAGCAAAAGTTTAATTGTTGCAAGCTTCTGCGCATAACCGTCTAAAGTTGGAAATGGAGAAATTGCGTAGTTGCGTTGGACTAGCCAAGACGTTAGCTTGGCGTGAATGTATTTGCGGGTGCGGAAATACATCATCCGTTTTACGTCTGCGTAATTTGTTGCGCTGGCACTTTCTTGTGTTCCATCTGGATACACAAAGAGTAGTTTCATGTTGCCGTGCAGTTCAGATACCTTTACTGTGAGCATGGTTGTTGGGCTAGGTTAAAAATTCCTCCGGAAGTGTAACCGGAGCATGAAGCTGATGGGGATAATCTTACTCCACTTTTGTTTATTTCACTTTTTAAGTTCATTTATATCAGATTTAGCTTATGAGCCAAAATGCCTAGCGCTGTTTTGCGCACAATGCCCATTTTTAAGGAAATGCTGTCTTTGTGGCTGCGCAAGGTATTTTGAGAAATAGAGAGCGCATCGCATATTTCTTTGTCGTATAGGCAAAGCCCTACGTGTTTTAAAACCTCGGTCTCCCGTTTGGTGAGAAGCCCCCTTGTAATAATTTCCGATGGGTTGGTAAGGCATGCCGGCAGGTGATATTTTATGGTTTGTATCATAGCTTTTACGTAGTTATTCTTTTGATCCGTGTTTTCAATTCGGCGATTTCCGCATTATGTTCTTCTATCACTTGCAGGGCTGCATCAACGATTGTTTTATTGAAATACTTGTCATCCCTTAGCGCCTTTCCAATCGTGGAGGCATCATACCCCGTCTTTTTGGCAATTCTTGCATACCCCTTTGGCGGTAACGCTGTTCTAATTGCCCTTAATTCTTTTTCTCCGATCATGACAGATTTATGTGGTTTCTTTATTCCTTAGTTATTCCGTTGTTTGTATAGATAAATTCCTTTGTAATTATAGATGATATATTATATATATACAAACATTAGACTATTATAATAGATAAAATCGACCTAACATATTGAATATCAATAGAAAAATTATTTTGAAATTTGTGATATGGATTACGAGATAGGCTCGGCAATTAGAAAAAAAATTGAAGAAAAGGGGATGACTTTTGTCGCTTTTTCGGAAAAATTTGGAATTTCCGACAGAAATCTGCAGCATTTTTTTAAAAAGAGCGATATTTCATTACAGCAAATAACTAGAGCGTCGGAGATTTTAGATTATGATTTTGTTTCCGAATACCTAAAAGCATTAAAGAAAATTGGAAAGGGAAAATGGGTTGCGGAAGAGCCGCCAATCGATTACACACGCAATCAGGTCGGAATATCGGCTAGCCTCACCATTGTAGCTACACCCGATAATTATTACAAAAACTTTACAGAATTGCTCAAGTCTATGATAATAGAAGCGAACCGTCTGGGGTTTTCAATCCATTAAGTATGTATATATTAAACTCTGATAGGGCTGATTTTATCTTTGAATACGATCAGAATGAATACCCGATAGCGGAAGTGTTTCTTTTAAACCTAGCTGTCGTAGGGGAATTTGCGGGCTTCGAACATATACAAGGCAATTCTCCGGAGGTTTATAGCTCCGGGCCCAGGATAGCCATTCAACTATCATATGACAAAGAAAGGTATCCGACCCTGAATGTATTTATGAATGAATTAAGAATAATTGGTGAAAAGATAAAGTTTAAGATCATAAACGCTTGCCGTTAGTTTTCCGGATTCTAACAACACATTGACAATCAGTACGGTATACCCATAGAGATTTGTCCTGTTGGGTGTACAATAACCGTCTTTAATTTGGTTTAAAGGCGGTTTTTTGCTTTTAGGGTACACTATAGGGTACACTTTTATTACGTATTATCCTAAATTTGCTGGAGGGAGCGTGGAGATTGCCTATCATCTTTTTGAAGAAATACTAAATACAGCCGGTCGGCTCGTTCCATTATTGGTGACTATCGGCTTACCATCACGATCCAAAGCTTGAACATTCCAGATATTTCCATTACTGTTTAAAGTTTGAATAGTCCAGATATATTTCTTTCCCGGCGTAAAATCTGGTGCTCCTACAGGAAGGTTAAAAGTAATGGGTGCCAACATTTTATCAAGCAAGGGCTGGTTACCTCTTCTTGCTGCCTGATTGCCAACACCATTACCAAGTATTGGCGGCTGGATGACTGCTGAGGAGGGGACACTATCTTTTTCAAAGTGGGGCTTGTTATAGTTATCGGGCGGATTACTTGGGAGGCTTATAGTGATCCCGGTGATCGGGTATCCAGGAATAGTATCCTTTTCTACGCGGGGCTTGTTAATTTTTGTGGCATCAGGATTTTGTGGGAGGCTGATAGTGACAATGGTGATCGGGTTTCCATGGATACTATCTTTTTCAAAAAAAGGTTTATTGGTTCTTAATGCTTCTTCCGGTGATTGGTCGCCCTTTATTTCAACTATTTTTATTTTATAGGTTACATCATCAAACGGCGGTTTAGGAGGCTTATTGGCTCTCGCCTGAGTACCCGTTTGCCCCTCCATTAATTGCCAAACCCGTTTGCGGGATGTTGCAGGGTCGCGTGGTTTTGGAATAACTGGTGTCCATTTAAACACTGGCTGCATGCCTACTGTACTTCCGTTTGTAGGCGAAAGAAGGATTGGTGCACGGTTTGTTTCCTGATTCCTATTTGGTGTGGGAACGGGCATCCCAAGTGGTGTCATATTATTGGACATGTTTCCTTGTCCGTAGACATGAGAAAAAATCAGGATGCTGATTATACAAAGTAATGCTTTTTTCATTTCGATTTTTTATTGAAAATAAATGCGTGCCCAAAGCCGCAAACTAACCGTAAGCGGTCACTGGAAGAACCTGTTACATCGGTAACTCCGATTGCAAGCGCAGGCAATTTATTTGTTGGCCGCCACGCGGTTCCAAAACCTAAGTTTAAACCAGTCCACTCAGCATTTAAATTCAAGTTCTTTAATATTTCATAAGAAACATTTGAAAAGATCGCTGTTCCATGAACACCCTTGCCATTGAGCTTATCCCTGTCGCTTTTGTCGTAAAACCTCCCGCTTCCCGCCCCAATTGAATAAGTAAGGCGAGAGGCTTGACCTGATTTTGAAGGAAGAGTTTGCACTGCATGGCTAACAACAAAGTAATAGCTGGAACCTGCGTCGGATAATTTGGGATCAAAAAACAAGTTTAATGCACCTACACTTATACTGCTACCTTTACCTAAATATCTCGAAGCTAAAAAGCTGCCGGAAAAATTCTTAACCTTTGAGACATCGTTTACATTTAAGATGCCCACGACACTTACAAATCTGAAAGGATCACCCGCACCAAAGCCCACATTCGCCGCCAAATCCGATGTAGTTCTGTAGGGTTGTGGGAAAGTGCCTCCAACTGAGCCAAAAACAAAAGTTGAATTGCTTCCCCATGCCGTGGGGGTCATTATAGATTTGACCGAACAATTCGGAAATAAGTCTGAATCATATTTTTGTTCGGAAAAACCTGTTATTTTATTCTGTTCAAGCTGCCCCGGTTCTTGAGCAAAAGAATTGAGAGCGAAAGCAAAGGCTAAGGGGAAAATTAATTTTTTCATTTCGTTTTGTTTATTTCCTGTGGGACATTAAATAGTTTCTCGTTATGAAAGCCATCCACGAAATAAACCTACTCAAAATTTTACTATTGCAATTAACGAGAAACTTTTGATATAAACTGAATTTTCATTATTGCAATAAATTATTCTATAATACATAATCCTATTTAGTAAACGTGGTAAAATGCTTCGAGTATAAGAATCAATACGCGGTAAGCCAAATAATGTAAACTATTGCCGGGCTTAGTTACCTTTCGTTTTTCTAAGAAATTTGAATACCGCTAAGACGGCAATCCGGTTATAATAGTTTCTGAAGTGTTTGCTGTAGATCGTTTCAAATGCTTACTCTCATTTTATAAAACTGTGTCCAGATTGGTAGATCAAAGTCCGAGTTCTGCGGCTGTGGGTTTGCTTCTCGTATACATTCTCATCCTCATATCATATTTCATAAAACGGCGTTTAGCATTCGCTAAGCCATCGTCCAATCCCGACATTTACAGCGTTTTAAGATTTAAAATATCACAACATGGAAATAAAAGAGAAACTTCAAGAATCATACATACAACACGTTTTAACACATGGCGAGCAGCCGAAAACAGTTTATGCTTTTGCTAAGGAAAACGATATAGCCGAAGAAGAATTTTACAACCATTTTGGTTCTTTTGAAACGATTGAGAAAGATATCTGGACAGGCT
>JAYVNR010000236.1:0-3597 GCA_043758305.1 Pedobacter sp.
GATGCCAAAGAAATGTATTATATCCTGTTTGGTTTGTTCGCTAACAGTAATTATCCGGTCGGCGTATTTACAGGCATATCGGCTTTTAATTCTATAAATCCACCTGTTGATTTTAGAATAATATTGTGGGTACCTTAAAAAAATAAGGTCGTGGATGGTTACAACTGAGGGTATTTTTGATGCTGCAATCCCGAAGGGCAATTCGTTGCTTAAACCGTGATAGATATCTATTTTATCCCTTTGCAGGTCTTTAACAATACTATAGCTTCGCCAGGCAGATTTTAAAAAATTACTGGTAGATTTAATCTGGTTTTTTGGGGATTGCAAAATTTCTTTATTGGATATTTCAGCAGGCTTGTCCGGGGTATAAATCAAATTTTCATTGCCTTGAAAATTTCTGTTAACAAGCGAAATAATATATCGGCTATAATTGCCTAAGCCGGTTAAGTTGTTGAACAGCCGTTTGCCATCAAAGCCAATCCGCATATTAGACGGCTACGTTATGCTCACGAAGGGCGTTATTAAGCGAGGTTTTAAGGTCTGTAGATTCTTTGCGTTTACCAATAATCAAAGCACAAGGCACCTGATAATCTCCGGCAGGAAATTTTTTAGTGTAAGAGCCGGGTATTACTACTGAACGTGATGGCACAATTCCTTTATATTCAATAGGCTTATCCTGTGTAACATCTATTATTTTAGTGGAAGCTGTAAGCACCACATTTGCTCCCAACACAGCCTCTCTTTCAACCCTCACACCTTCTACCACGATAGCCCGAGATCCGATAAAACAATTATCCTCAATAATTACGGGGGCAGCCTGAACCGGTTCAAGCACACCGCCTATGCCCACTCCGCCACTTAAATGCACATTTTTGCCAATTTGTGCGCACGAGCCCACGGTTGCCCAGGTATCTACCATTGTGCCTTCATCTACATATGCGCCAATATTTACGTACGAGGGCATGAGTATAACGCCTCTGCCCAAAAATGCGCCATAGCGGGCTATTGCATGAGGCACAACGCGTACGCCAAGTTCCTTATAGTTTTTTTTCAGGCGCATCTTATCATGGAAAACAAAAGGGCCAACCTCTATAACTTTCATTTCACGTATCGGGAAATACAGAATAACAGCTTTCTTGATCCAGTCATTTACGTGCCAGCGGTTTCCAATTGGATCGGCAACACGCAATTCCCCTTTGTTCAAATGTTCAATAACATGCTCTATAGCATCCCGGTATTCCTTGAAATTTGTAAGGTTCCTATCTTCCCAGGCATCTTCTATAAGTTTTTTTAAATCGTTGATCATTATTAAGGTTTTTTGCAAAGTAAAGGAAAAATTAGAGATTTTTGTTTGCCTTAAAGGAGGCAAGAACCAGTAATTTATGCCAGAGAAAGAGAAATTAAGGATTGACAAGTATCTGTGGGCCATCCGTGCTTTTAAAACCCGCAGCCTTGCAACAGATGCTTGTAAGGCCGGTAGGGTAAAATCTGATAAACAAAATATAAAGCCATCGCATGTTGTAAAAACTGGCGAAGTGTATTCCGTACAAAAGGGAATAGAACGCAAGGTTATACGTGTGACTGGCTTATTGGAAAGGCGGGTAGATGCTAAAACCGCCGTGACATTTTATGAGGATATCACTCCGATTGAGGAAACTGTTAAATACAAATCAATGTTCCATGCACCAGTTTTAACCCGGGATCGCGGTACTGGCAGGCCTACCAAAAAAGACAGAAGGGATATTGATGGCCTACAGCAAAGTGGAAGTCCGGAAAGTGAGGGTTGGTTTAATGAAGAGGCTTAATTAATATTCAATTTTCAAGTCAGATTTTTGCCATAGCCTGAATGAGTGGATTGCTTCATCTCTTAAAACCTGCACAATCGGGAGCTTGCGATTTTCCATGGGCAGGGCTATTTCTTCATAAATAAATTTGTCGTCAAACCCTATATCTGCAGCATCTGCTTTGGTGTTAGCATAAAAAATAGAGCTTATCCGGGACCAGTAAATTGCCCCCAAACACATTGGACAGGGTTCGCAACTAGTATAAATTACACAACCGCTTAAATCAAAGGCTTTTAATTTTTTGCTTGCAGCCCTGATTGCCGAAACCTCGGCGTGTGCGGTAGGATCATTGGTTGTAGTTACTTTATTTGCACACCGGGCTATAATTTTTCCATCACATACTATTACTGCACCAAATGGGCCGCCATTGCCACGCTCAACATTTTGTTTTGATAAGCGGATTGCAATCCGCATAAATTTTTCGTGCTGTTTTTGATCGTCCATTGCTATGCAACAAAAAACCCCAACTATAAGTCAGGGCTAAGAAATCTTTATAAAACCGATTATTTTTTTTCTGACTTGTACGTGCTGTTTAGACCTGTAACTACATCTTTTGTAACATCAAGGCTGGCATCTGCAAATAATACGGTTGGGTTAGCTTTAGAGTAAGTAAGCACCATTTTATAGCCTTTGTCTTTAGCGTAAGTTTTTAAATATTCAGCTACTTTATCATACAATTTTTCATTTTCGCTGGCCTGCTCATTCTGTAAAGCTGTGCTTGCATTTTGATTGTAGGCAGATAGCTCCTGTTGTTTGCGTGCTAATCGCTGTTCGGTGGCTGCACGCTGCTCTGCACTCATAGTTTGCCCATTTTTTTGATAATCAGCTACCTCGCGTTGAAAAGCATTGCCTTTAGAAGAGAGGTCTACCTGAGCTTTTTTAGATTTATCTTCCATGCGGCTGCGCACATCTTTAAAATAATCATAATTGGCGAGGAGAGAATCAGAGTTTACGTACACAATGGGCTGCGCTGATACTGTTTTCTCCGTAACCGTAGCACTGGTAGTGCTTTCAGGCTTTTTAGCATTGCTACAAGATATAATTGCAGTAGTGGTCAATATCCCTACAGCAAAGGTCATTACATTTGATTTCATTATTTTTTAAAAATTTGGCTCAAAGATAGCTTTTAGCCATAAGTATCCTAATCAATTAAGATGAATATCGTTCGGCTTTGCTGCTGGGTTTGATAAAAGTATAATATTTATCTTTGCTTAATATGAAGGTAAGTGGATTCACCTATATGCGCAATAGCTTTAAATATGGCTACCCCGTAATTGAATCTATAAAATCTATACTTCCAATTTGCGATGAATTTATTTGCGCTATAGGCAAATCTGATGATGGTACCCGCGAAGCTGTTGAAGCCATTGGATCCGAAAAAATAAAAATAATTGATACCGAGTGGGACGATAGCCTGATAAAAAAAGGGAAGGTATTTGCCCAGCAAGCTAACATCGGGCTTAAAGCCGCTACCGGCGACTGGCTTTTCCATATACAATCCGATGAGGTTTTCCATGAAAAAGATTTGCCTGAAATAGTGAATGCGATGACGGATAATCTGGATAATCCTTTAGTGGAAGGTTTTTTGTTTGATTTTTTTCACTTCATTGGCGATTATAAACATATTGGGACTACCAGAAGATGGCATCGCCGGGAAATAAGGATTGTCAGGAATTTGCCCGACATTTATTCCTATCGCGATTCTCAGGGATTTAGAATATACCCATCTTTAGAAGATTATAACACTGATATT
>JAYVNR010000237.1:0-3583 GCA_043758305.1 Pedobacter sp.
ATCCGGCTCGTGGCCCCGGAAATCTTTGTACATTTTTCCAAGTTCTACAGTATTTCCACGAGACAATACCATATCCCGGAAACGCTGCCCATTGGCACGGGTAAGCCCGCCATGTTCTTCAAACCATGAATAAGCATCATCGGCCAGCATTTCTGTCCATGAATATGCGTAGTAACCTGCAGAATATCCACTATTCCAAATATGGTTAAAATATGATGACCGGTATCTTGGCGGAACCTGTGGAAGGTTTAAGCCTGTTTTCTGTAGTGCATCAGCTTCAAATTTGTCCACATCCTGCAAAGGAGCATCGGCCGAAAGGCTGTGCCATTGCAAATCAAGATTATGGGCAGCTAAAAGTTCTAATAGAGCATATCCCTGGTTAAAAGTGGATGCATTTTTTATTTTTTCTATCAATGCCTGTGGCATATGTTCGCCAGTTTTGTAATGGATAGCAAAGTTGTTGATCACCTTTGGGTCCATAGCCCAATGCTCATTAAACTGAGAAGGGAATTCAACAAAATCTCGTGCTGTTGCAGTTCCGGAAAGGCTTGGATATTGCTGGCTGGCAAAAAACCCGTGCAAGGCATGCCCAAATTCATGGAACATGGTGCTCATGTCAGACGAGCTTATCAAAGCTGGCTGCCCTGGGGCAGGCTTGGTAAAATTGCAAACATTGTAGATTACGGGCTTAGTTCCAAGCAGTTTAGATTGCCCAACCATGTTGCTCATCCATGCACCGCCCCTTTTGTTGTCACGTTTGTAATAATCGCAGTAAAATAAGCCAATCTGACTGCCATCTTTATCCAGCACATCAAATACCCGCACATCTTCCTGATAAACCGGAATGTCTTTCCGCTCTTTAAAATCAAGGCCATAAAGTAGGTGGGCAGCATAAAACACCCCTTTTTGCAAAACGTTGTCAATTTCAAAATATGGCTTTATCTGGCTTTCATCTAGGTCAAACCTGGCTTTCCGTACCTGTTCGGCATAAAAATTCCAGTCCCATGCCTCAACTTTAAAGCCGCCTTTCTGCTGGTCTATCAATGCCTGTATATCCGCTGTTTCCTCCATAACCTTAGCGGTTGTAGCTGGTGTAAGCTTTCCTAAAAATTGGTCTACCATTTCTGGCGCTTTAGCCATCTGGTTTTGCAATTTCCATTCTGCAAAGCTTTTATATCCTTGCAATTTGGCTTTTTGCGCCCTTATCTGAGCAATCCTTGCAATTGTTGGGCGGGTATCGTTGGCATCGTTCCGTTCAGTACGGTTTAGCGATGCTTCAAAGAGTTTCTGGCGTGTGGCACGATTGGTTAGCGACTGAAGTTCTGGCTGTTGAGTGGTATTCTGAAGGCTGATCATCCATTTGCCATCAAAACCTGCTGATTTAGCATTTTTTGCCGCAGCCTCAATAGCCGCATCTGAGAGGCCAGCGAGTTCTGCTTTACTATTTACTACTAAGCCCCCTGCTTTTGAGCCTGCCAACAACTGATTTCCGAATTTTGTGCGCAGAGAAGCTTCTTCCTGATTCAGTTTTTTAAGGCTTGCTTTATCTGCTTCTGAAAGCCTTGCCCCGGCCTGCACAAAGTTTTTGTAATAATACTCTGCCAAGCGTTTCGATTCCGCATCTTTCAAACTGCTGCTATTTTTATACACTGCCTCAACCCGTTTAAATAATTTAGTATCGAGATAAATTGCATCGCTATTTGCCGCTAACCTTGGCGACATTTCCTGCTCAACCTGTTGCAGTTCTGGATTGGTATTGGCGCCCGTTAGCACATTTAATACAGCATTTGTACGGGTTAGCAACCGGCCGCTCTTTTCCATGGCAACTATTGTGTTTTCAAAAGTTGGCGTTGCCTTATTATTGGCTATAGCCTGAATCTCTTTCTGCTGCTGGCGCATGCCTTCTTCAATTGCCGGCTTAAAATCAGTGTTTTTGATCTTATCAAATGCCGGTGCATGGTAAGGCAGAGTGCTTATTTCGTAAAATGGGTTAGAGGCACTCCAGGATTGTATAACCTGGCCTTTTACAGCTGAGATTGCAAGAATGGTGATTAAGAATAAAGAAGATACAGTTTTCATTTTGGAAGTTTTATATCATTAAGATAAAAAGCAAGGTAGCACTTTTGGATCAATATTAAATAAGATTCAGCATCATTTAACTGAATCAGCAATTGCTTTAAGAGCAGCAAACTTTGAGGAGCTATACAGCAACTTCACGACGACAACCCAAATTCTGATATTTTAAAAGAAATTGAAAAGAGTTTTTAACTATTTCTAAGATGAAGTTGCCCGATGAACCAACTAACTTGCATTTAGTTACCTAATTAGCTAACTTTGGTTGTGCAAGACAAATTCTACGGGAAATCTTTTATTACAAGAATTACTATCTCAACTTTTTTAAAACACTGAAGCCAGAAGTTAAGGAGAAAATGAACTGGACATTACAGCTCATTTCTAGTATTGACAGAGTTCCGAAGAAATATTTTGACCATATGACAGGCTCGTCAGGAATTTTTGAAATTCGTGTAGAAGCTGGTTCGGATATATTTAGAGTGTTAGCATTCTTCGACAAGGGGAGACTAATAATTCTTTTGAATGGATTTCAAAAGAAAACTCAAAAGACTCCAAAAAATGAATTAGAACTGGCAGAAAAACTTAAAAAACAGTATTTTGATGAAAAAGACAAATAAAAATCTGACTTCCTTTACCGACCATTTGGACGAACAATATGGCGAACCCGGAACTTCTACCAGAGAAGCATATGAAGAAGGCTTTGAAGCTTTTAAATTAGGTGTTATGATTCAAGAACTACGCAAAGAACAAGGTTTAACGCAGGAACAATTAGCCGTAAAATGTGGTACAACAAAAACTTACATTTCGAGAATTGAAAATAATGCCAGCGATATAAGGCTTTCAACCTTGATGCGAATTGTACGTGAAGGATTGGGCGGACATCTTAGGCTTAGCGTAGGCATTTAAAAATTATGAATAGCCCCACCTATCACATATAAATAATGCAACCGATAAATACTATGAAAAAACTACGATTCAAAATACAAATAAATTCTACAGCTCAAAATGTTTACGAAACGATGTTGGGCTTAAAGGATAAAAACACTTATAAACAATGGTCTTCTGCTTTTGATCCAACTTCTACTTACGAAGGAAGTTGGGAAAAAGGTTGTAAAATTCTTTTTATTGGCGAAGATGAAAAAGGAAAGAAAAGTGGATTGATTTCTAAAATTGAAGAAAATCAACCAGCCAAGTTTGTATCTATACTTCATTATGGATTCTTAGATGGCGATATTGAAGCAACAACAGGCGAACAAGTTGAAAAATGGGCAGGTGCGCATGAAAATTATTCTTTTGAAGAAATTAACAGCATAACAACTCTAACAGTTGATATTGATATAGTTGAAGATAATTTGGAGTATTTTAACAAAACTTACCCAAAAGCTTTAGATATATTGAAAGAGATTTCAGAGCAAGAAAAACAATGAGCACCAATGAAAGAAACTGATAAACATAATGAACGTTTTGCAAAAATGACTTTTGCTTCTGTATATCCTCATTACGTGAAGAA
>JAYVNR010000238.1:0-3577 GCA_043758305.1 Pedobacter sp.
TCTTCAATCCATTCAGAATGTTTAAACAATGATATCAATCTGAACTATCAGGATTCAGCCGTTACTATTTCGCTGGATGAAACCACATCTTTAAATGACGTTAAAACCCTCATCCGCATTTTTGCTAAAGTAAAAGGCAAAACTTTGGGCGATGTGGATATTGAAAGTTTAAAATCTGGCATTTTGCTGCATTTGCCCCAAAATTTGCAGCGCAAATCAGAATACCTCACTCATCCTGTATTCACTTCTCATCATTCTGAGCATGAGATGTTGCGCTACATAAAATCGCTGGAAGCAAAAGACCTTTCGCTTTGCCATTCTATGATCGCATTAGGCTCATGCACCATGAAGCTGAACGCAACAACAGAAATGATACCTGTAACTTGGCCGGAGTTCAGCAAAATGCACCCCTTTGCACCAACTGATCAAACTGGTGGCTATATGCAAATATGTAGCGAACTAAATGACTGGCTTTGCGAAATAACAGGTTTTGCTGCCATGAGCTTACAGCCTAATGCCGGTGCGCAGGGCGAGTATGCAGGGCTTATGGTCATAAGAGCTTATCATCAGGACAGAGGCGACCACCATCGTAATATTGCGCTTATTCCATCGTCTGCCCATGGCACAAACCCTGCATCTGCAGCTATGGCCGGAATGAAAATTATTGTAGTAAAATGCGATGAACGTGGAAATATTGATGTAAGCGACTTAAAATTGCGAGCTGAAGAACATAAGGATAACCTCTCTTGCCTGATGGTGACTTATCCTTCTACTCACGGAGTTTTTGAGGAATCAATCATAGAAATTTGCGAAATCATCCACCAAAATGGTGGCCAGGTATATATGGATGGCGCTAATATGAATGCGCAGGTAGGTTTAACAAGCCCGGCTAACATTGGCGCTGATGTTTGCCATTTAAACCTCCACAAAACTTTCTGCATTCCGCATGGTGGAGGCGGCCCGGGCATGGGGCCAATTGGTGTGGCTAAACATCTGGTTGCCTATTTGCCCGGGCATTCAGTTGTGCCAATTGGCGGAGAAAAATCTATACCCGCAGTTTCGGCGGCGCCATGGGGATCAGCATCTATTTTGCTTATTTCTCATGCTTATATTGCCATGATGGGCGGCGATGGCTTGACTAATGCAACCAAATATGCCATCCTGAATGCAAACTACATAAAAGCCAGGCTTGAAAAACATTATCCGGTTTTATATTCTGGAGTTAACGGGCGCTGCGCACACGAGATGATATTGGATTGCCGCTCGTTCAAAAATTTTGGCATAGAAGTAACCGACATTGCCAAACGCCTGATGGATTATGGCTTCCACGCACCTACGGTTTCATTCCCTGTAGCTGGCACAGTAATGATAGAGCCTACAGAATCTGAGCCCAAACATGAACTGGACCGTTTTTGCGATGCCATGATTGCAATACATACTGAAATAGATGAGGTTGAAAAAGGCATATCCGATAGAGTCAACAATCCTCTTAAAAATGCCCCGCATACCGCGTCTGTGATTACTGCAAATGAATGGGAGCATCCATACGACAGGCAAAAAGCTGCTTTTCCATTGCCTTATGTGGCGCAATACAAATTCTGGCCATCGGTAGGCAGAGTGAACGACACTTTTGGAGACAGGACTTTAATTTGTGCGTGCCCACCTATTGAGGATTATGCCGAAGTTGAATAAAAATCCAGCAGACTTTACTCTGGAACAGCTTGAAATTCAAATTTAGGCATGTAACTGTATTTATACTTTATTGGCACTACAATCGTTTGAGATTTGTCTATTTTTGGGCAACCTAATAAAAATCATGAGAAAAATTATTGCATTTTTTACTATTGCGTTTACGGTAAGTGTTTTTGCTTTTAGAGCAGATAAAGATGATAAATTCACAGTTGATGCAGAAAAATCAAGTATGCAATGGCATGCAACAAAGGTAACTGGCCAGCATGACGGAACCGTAAATATTAAAGAAGGCTCGTTGATTTTTAATGGCGAAACCTTTAAAGGTGGTTCATTTGTTATTGATATGGGCACCATTATCAATACCGACGGCAGTGGGAAAAATCTGCTCAATCATTTAAAATCTGACGAGTTTTTTGGAGTAAAGAAATTTCCTATTTCAACCTTCACTATTACCAATATTGCTCCTTTAGGCAAAGATCAGTTTAACATAACTGGCGACCTCACTATCAAAGGAGTTACCAACCCTGTGACTTTTCCTGCAACAGTTAAAAAGCAGGGCAAACTTGTTGCAGCTGTTGCTAAAAACATAGTGGTAGACAGGACTAAGTATGGTATCAAATTTCGGTCGAAGAACTTTTTTGAGAATTTAGGCAACAATATTGTTGACGATGAATTTAAATTATCTGTAAACCTTCTCGCAAAGAAATAGAGGAATAATCTTTTACAAAAAGCATGGGTTTGGATCAATCCATGCTTTTTGCATTTATGGGTTGTTCAATCAGAGTGCCTGTTTATCATCCTATAAAATTTTGAATGCATTATCTGCATATTCAACTTTGCCAATGGCTTTAGTTTTAGCATGGTAAAACAGGCATGTCCAATCTTCGTTAGCGGCACGAAGCCCATACTGAGCCCTCAGCTCCATTGCCTTTCTGCCATCAAAATCATATTTTGCTATAAATTTCCTCAATAATTGCTCTGGCTCTGGCAAAATATCGCCTCCAAAAAAACAAATCCCCTCAGGTGTATCAACCAAAAAAACCTGATGATATTCGCAATGGCCGCCGGTAAGCTCAAAGTGGATACCATTGCTTAGCTCTCCACTGCCTTCAATAAGCTTAAGATTTCCGCTACGTTGCAGCACATCAAATATTTCTGTTCTGTAAGATTTGGAAGGCTTGCTGTAAGCAGTTTCCCATTCGCCATGCTGCACAATATATTCTGCATTTGGGAAGCTCAAATGCCACTGGCCGTTATTCTGATACGCCATTCCGCCAGAATGGTCAAAATGCAAATGCGACATTAAAACCAGGCTTACATCTTCCGCCGCATAGCCCGCATTACGAATATTAGTATGGATTATGAGGTTACCGGCATCATCTTTATTCCCCAAGCCGGTATCAAATACAATAAGTTCCCTTCCTGTATCAAGCAAAAAAGGCTGCACATAAATAAATAACGACGCCGGCCTGTCTTTCGGGTTGTCTATATTGGGATTAAAAGGGATGAACTTCTTTGAATTATCCACAGAAAATGAACCTTCAAATAGTGGGAAAACTTTCACAGCAGTGGATTTTATTGATACTGAATTGGTTGTATATAGGCTTATCCGCAATATGAAATTAGCGTATATTTACCAATTAAAGCCTCAAATATATGGAAAAAAGGTGGGTGGAATGGGAGTCGGAAAACCAGCAGGCAATTACAGATTTGCAGGAATGTTTGCAAATTGATACTATCCTTGCCACCCTTTTGGTGAAGCGTGGCGTTACCAGTTTTGAAGAAGCAAGAGATTATTTTCGCCCCAATCTAAGCCAGCTGCATGATCCGTTCTTGATGAAAGATATGGACAGGGCAATTTTGAGGATTGAAAAAGCCATACAGA
>JAYVNR010000239.1:0-3549 GCA_043758305.1 Pedobacter sp.
AAACCCATAGTATCTACAATAATATGTCGCTTACTTCCTTTTATTTTTTTATTGCCATCTATACCTCTTTGTTGACCGCTAATTGAGCTCATTCTAACGATATGGCTATCAATAATACCTAAACTTGCAGATTCTTTTTTGCCATTCTTCCAGCTTTACCCCGTATCGGAAAATCCTGAATCGTTACTTCGGTAAAAACCTTTGGACTCATAATCTTTGCTATTATACTTTGTGGGTATTACATTATTCTCTTCTAAAGTAATCTCATAAAACAACTCCTTACTGGCTATATTCCCTAATTCCTTTATCTCCACTATTGAAAAATGTGATAATAACTCTGCTAGTAAAAAATGATTCAATAGACTATTTTCCAATGCTTAATTTTTAACCTAAGGTAATATTACTCCCCAATAAATGATTGTGAGCCAATAAAGAGAATGTCTAGAAGTTTATGCTCTTTTTTATGTTCCTTAGTTCGTGGGTCAGGCAAGCTGCTAAAGTGTTCGATGATACTTGACATAGTTTTTTTCTGCAAAAACCATCTTTTTTCAATTAACAACCTAATCTTAATCCACCTATGGGGATAACCTTAAACTTTTAATGCGTTTGCCCTGGGGAAAGGGATTTATTATTAAAGTGCTGCCTCTTTTTAATATATCTTTAAAAAAAAGTGAACAAATGATTTTTAATTTATTAATAAAACTATTGCCTGTTTTATTAATCATGCCGGTATCAAACCTCAATGCACAGGTTAGGTTATCTTCTGGTAATTTAAAGATATCCCTGGATAAAAAAGGCTTTTTAAAAGAGCTTAGTAATGTTCAATCAGAAAGGAATTACCTCTATGCAGATACAACTGCCCCGCTTATGACACTGGTGAGCGGCAATAACAGGTTACTTCCGACATCACTGGCCTATAATAAAGCACAGAAAAAAATCAGTTTAGAATATAAACAGGTTGATATCAATATTGATATTAAAGTGGTGGAGAAATCAACATACCTGGTATTGGAAATTGTAAAGGCTGAGCCAAAGAACAAAATAGATGCTATTATATGGGGACCATTTCCTACCGTGATCAATAAAACCGTTGGAGAAGTTATTGGTGTTGTCCGGGATGGGGAAACAGCCATTGGCATGCAGGTATTGAATATTAAAACATTGGGCGGCGATTTTCCAAACAGCGAGGGCAGTACCTGGGAAAGGGGCATATCTGCTAAAGCCTTTAAATGGGGTAGTACCATACAGGCCTATTCTATTAACCGTAACCGTACTCGTTTGGTGGATGCGTGGGGAGGCCAGTTTAAAAATATGCCGCTACCTGCTTTGCAAGGAGAGACAGTTGTCGGAAGCAAGATTGCCTTATTTTCTTGTGCCGAGTCGGAAACACTGGACAGGTTAGAACGTATTGAATTGGATGAAAATTTGCCCCATCCGACTATTAACGGAGTTTGGTTTAAAAAGTCATCCCTTTTTGGAAAATCATATCTTATTTCTTCCTTTGGGGAAAAAGATATTGACGAAATGATTGGCTTTACAAAAAGAGCCGGTTTAATATCTCTTTATCATGAAGGCCCTTTTCAAAGCTGGGGACATTTTATCCTGAACTCCAACCAGTTTCCCAAAGGAAAAGAGGGATTAAAGAATTGTGTGGACAAAGCACATGCAGCAGGTTTGCATTTTGGGGTTCACACGCTTACCAATTTTATCAATACGAACGACCCTTATATTACTCCCATACCAGATGACAGGTTAAGTGTTACAGGCTCTGCACTACTGGTAGAGGAAATTGATGCCCAGCAAAAAGAAATTGAAGTGGCTTCACCCGAATATTTCAACCAGCAAAAAAAAAATAATCTACATACTGTAAAAATTGACAAGGAGTTAATACGGTATAAGTCTGTTACAGATACACGGCCTTATAAATTGTTGGATTGTCAGCGGGGGGCATTTGGTACCACAGCATCTTCACATAAAGCCGGAAGTGATGTCGGGAAACTTTTCGATCATTCCTACAATGTATTTTTCCCCAACTTGGTCATGCAGCGGGAAGTAGCACATAATGTAGCAGCATTAATGAACGAAACAGGTGTGGACCACCTGGATTTTGATGGCCATGAAGGAGGTCTTGCTTCCGGTGAAGGAGATTATGCAATGGAATTATTCGCCAAAGATGTTTATGATAATGTGAAGCATGATTTTATCTGCGGGACAAGTATCAGTAAGACCTTTTTTTGGCATATTGGTTCTTATTATAATTGGGGAGAACCCTGGTATGGTGGGTTTAAGGAAAGTATGCAGCAATACCGTATCGATAACCAGGGATTATTTGATAGAAATTATATGCCGCATATGTTAGGATGGTATTTGCTGGCAGAAAATACGACGCTGTCAGAAATGGAATGGATGTTGGCCCGTGCAGCTGGGTATGGTGCGGGCTTTGCCTTGGTGGCCCGTCCCACTGCACTAAGGAGCAATCCTCTTACCCCAGCTTTATTGGATGCCATCCGTGAATGGGAACTGGCACGAACAGGAAATGCATTCAATAAGACGCAACAGGAAAAATTAAAAGATCCCAAAAATGAATTTCACCTGGAAAAGATAATCGAAGGGAAATGGAACCTGTATCAGTATGCCGTATCGCCGGTATTTGTCCGGGAACAATTTGAAAGGCAACCCGGTGAACCTACTCATACAATCTGGACCTTTCAGCAAGACTGGAAAGAACAGTTGCTCCAGTTTCAATTGAATGTATCAGGAAAAGAAGGAACAGTAAATAATGTAAAACTACAAATAGACAATTACGCCGAAGTCAGTTTACCCATAGAATTGCGGTCAGGGGAAAGCATAGTTTGTGATGGTACAGAAATTATCCGCATTTATGATCAGAATGGAAAGCCGAAAAACAAATTTAAAATGCCTGCGTTGCC
Source organism: Pedobacter sp. (assembly GCA_043758305.1). GTDB lineage: Bacteria > Bacteroidota > Bacteroidia > Sphingobacteriales > Sphingobacteriaceae > JAQSWM01. Next base: position 2,931 of record JAYVNR010000239.1, read on the forward strand.
ACCTGTCGTTTCAGCCGGCAAGCATACGATTATTATTGACTGCTCTTTTAGTAGGGAAGAACCGGCAAAGATAGAAATGCAATTTAAAGGTTTGAATAAAATGGAGTTGGTACAGGTGAATAGATAGATAATAAAACAAGCGGCGTCTTCGTGATAACACAAGTCTTTCCTGATTATAAAATTTCCACTTAAACCCCATACAAACAGCATAAAAATCTGAATGTATTTGCAGCACATTATGATATTTTTTTTTAATTAGGGCTTGCTCATTTACTATGAAATACCGAGCCGTTTATATTTGGGGTATTAATTTTTTTAATTGGTGCAAATTAATTTATCAAAACTAAAGAAAAATGTTGCATCAACACCTCAATATGTAAGCCCTAACGAACTGACACTTTGCGGGTTCGAAACACCTTTTGCCCAACACCTGACCAGTGAGAACCGCTGGGTCAAGCTATCGAGGCTAATTCCCTGGGATAAAATCATTGGCAGGTATGATTTGCAGTTTAGGTCTGCCCAAGGCAGACCGCCCATAAGTGGCAGGGTAGTTATAGGGGCAGTCATTATCAAACACCTGCTTGATCTGTCGGACAGGGAAACCATTTTTCAGATACAG
>JAYVNR010000240.1:0-29226 GCA_043758305.1 Pedobacter sp.
CCGAAAATAATTGGCGTGATTTGCTCTGGAGAATGTAGTTAACCGTTTTCATATCAGCGATTTGTTAATAAAATAAAGTTAGTTAAACTTATCGTTAAAAAAATTTAAAAAAACCGATTTTTCTGGACATTGCATCTTTTATCTGCAGGAAGTATTATGGCCCAAATTTGAACTTATGGGCATGCCAATAACCAATTATTTGCCGATATTCGAAGAGGATATTTATTATAAATGCTTACCAAGCCCCAAAAAACCATTTTAGTATGGTTTAGAAATGATTTACGGATACATGATAATGAAATCCTGCTGGAAGCAGTAAAAAAATCTGCCTCTATAGTTCCGGTATACTGTTTTGATCCACGTTATTTTACTGCCGGTACTTTTGGGACATCAAATACCGGGGCTTTTAGGGCAAGATTCCTGATTGAAAGCGTTCAGGGACTTAGAGAATCATTGAGAAAAATTGGTGGCGAATTGCTTGTGGCTGTTGGAAAGCCTGAAGATATCCTGCCCGAAATAGCTCAGAAATATCAGGTTGCAGAAGTGTACCATCACCGCGAAGTTGCTGCCAAGGAAACGGATATTTCTGCACATGTAGAGGCTGCATTATGGAAGAACCAGATCAACCTCAAGCATTTCATAGGGCACACGCTTTATCATAAAGAAGACCTGCCTTTCCCAATAAAAGACATTCCAGATGTATTTGCCGTTTTTCGTAAAAAAATAGAACGCGATAGTGGTGTACGCCCCAGTTTTCCATCGCCGGAGAAAATAGATGTTCCCGATATCGAGCCAAGCGAAATGCCCACGCTCGCCGACCTTGGCTTAACAGATCCAAGCTATGATGAACGATCAGTTATCCGGTTTAAAGGGGGAGAAGCAGAGGGGCTTAAACGGATGCAGGAATATTTTGGTGATGATAGGCTCATCAACAATTACAAAAATACCCGCTATGGCTTGGTGCGAGCTGATTATTCGTCCAAATTATCGCCATGGATTTCCCTAGGATGCATTTCTACACGTGAGGTTTATTGGGAGATAAAAAAATATGAAAAAGCCAATGGGGCAAGCGATTCTACTAATGCTTTTATTCTGGAACTGCTTTGGCGTGATTTCTTCCGCTTTATGTTCAAAAAACATGGCAATAAGTATTTCGCCGAATACGGCCTCGGCTCAAATTCTCCTGCTATTGCAGAAAATCAGGAGCTGCTTTTTGAGAAATGGAAGAATGCTGCTACCGGAGTGCCGTTTATAGATGCCAATATGCTGGAGCTTAAAGCTACCGGATTTATGAGCAATAGGGGGAGGCAAAACGTTGCAAGCTTTTTAGTTAATAACCTGCATGTAAACTGGACGTGGGGCGCTACATGGTTTGAAGAAAACCTGCTAGACTACTCGCCTGCCAGCAACTGGGGGAACTGGGCTTACATAGCGGGTTTAGGCAACAGCCCGCGTGATAACCGCCCCTTTAATGTGATTAAACAAAGCTTGGAATACGATTCAAAAGGCGAATATGTGCGCAAATGGCTTCCTGAACTTGCTGCTATTCCCGGAGGGATGATCCATAAGCCCTGGGCACTTACAGAAACGGAAAAAACCACTTATGGCATTAAGCCCGGCTCTATCTACCTGAAGCCTATTTTATCGCTCGATGCTGCGGAGAAATGATAAAGCCAATAGTTAAAAACATTCATTGCTATAAAGCAACAAAGTTTCATCATTAAGCTGTAGTTCTCCAGTTTTCTTCATCCCGATTTTCTCTAAAATTTTAATGGAACGGGCATTGGCCGGAACAGTAATAGCATTTAGTTTGTGTATTTTCAAATACTTTTGTGCGAATGCCAGGGTAGCGGCAGCGGCTTCGCAGGCATAGCCATTTCCTGAAAATTCGGGCATAAACGCAAAGCCGATATCCGGATGCTCCAGCGTTTCTCTTTTCAGGATGCCACACATGCCGATTGGCATGCTTTCTAATTCTGCCAGCCACAAGCCAAAGCCATTTTCTGAATAGCTTTTAATAGGGCCATTTGCCAGATAAGCCTCAGCCTGCTCAATGGTTTTGATGTTGCGGTCGCCGATGTACTTAAGCCAGCCAGCGCTATTGACCAGTTGTAGGATAAAAGGAGCATCGGAAATCGTAAATTCCCGCAAGGAAAGGCGGGCAGTTTGAAAGATTATAGATGAAACTTTCACTAGGTTTTCTTAGATCAGTCAGCTATATTCGGATCAGCCAGATAAACCTTAAATTCCGAGCCTTTTCCTAATTCGCTTTCAACAGTAACTTTGCCCCCGGCGCCCTTTACTATTTCATTCACCAGATACAGGCCTATGCCGGTTCCTTCTACGTTGTTTTGTACACGAAAATATTTTTGGAAAATAGCATCAAGTTTATCCGAAGGGATACCTATAGAATTGTCTTTCACTGAAATAACTACGAATCCATCTTCACGCACGGTTTTGATCAGGATATCAGGTTTTTTACCGGGCGATCTGTATTTTATTGCATTGTTTACCAAATTATAAATAATGCTCCGCAACTTTCTTCTGGAAAATAGCACTTCAGATGCTTCTATTTCTGTACGAATAATAGTTCCAGTTTCCTGTAACATATCCATCATTGTAAGCCGCACATCTTCCAGGATATTTTCAATGCTTAGCAGTTCTTCTGTGGCTTTATACTTGTGGTCGTCCTCTCTGGTATGTGTAAGCTCCGAGATAATACTGTGCACCTTTTTTACCGAAACTTCAATGTTTTTTAAAAGAGAATCTAATTTAGCAGGGCTTGTATTGGGTATTCTCTTAAAAACTTCAATAGATAACATTAAACTTGTAAGAGATGTCTTTATGTCGTGCGAAATAGTGTCCAGAAGTATTTCATGTTCAGCAATAAGTTTCTCCTGCTCCTTTAAATCTTTGATTCTTGCTGTAATTTCTACAAAAGTTATAATTGCCCCGTTTGCGGTCTTTTTCTTCCCATCCATATACGGTATAACATTCATTTGATACCAGCGCAAATCTGTCGTCTGAATCTCTTTTTCAAGAATGCTATGGCTCTCCAAAACCTGATTGATATTGTCTACAATGCTTGGAAAGCGAAAATTATCTTTTATGTCGATAATGGACTTTCCCAGCAAATCATAAGACAGATTGAACTGCTTCATTGCAGGCGGAGTGAATTTCCGCAATATCAAATTGCCGTCAACATATAGCTGGGGGATAATCGTATTGCTGAAATAGTTTTCCAGCGCATCATTGCTCGCCTTGAGCTTTTTGATCTGAAGGTCTTTGTTGACCATTTTTGCTTTTTTTATTTACTGCGCTGCAATATCTATATAATTATTATATCATAACAAAGCTTAGCAGAGATGGTTTACATCGCTCAGGCCCGCCACTGAAAAAACTTGCCTTTTCTCGTCCGCGTTTACACTCGGATGCCAGAGAGCAGCGAATCTATCCTTTTCTGGCTTAAGTTTCAGCCGGGGCATATGCCAGGGATCACTTAAGCTTTACCAATAAATTAAAGTTTGCAACTTTGTGGGAACGAATTAGATATCGAGTTGCGAAGCTATAAGCTTCATTTGGTTGCGGGCATTAAGCTAAGCCACCCAATGCCTTGCCGAAAGCTTAGCCAGATGGGAGAATCAATTAAATTTTCTAGCCCCGGTTGGTGTCCCCACCAAACGGAATCAATTAAATTTTAACAAATCAATCACTTTTAAAATTATAATAGATGTGGGTTAAGTACTTATATAAATTGCTGTAAGCAACTATTTCTTTTTATAATCGGGTAACAGTACTAAAGCGATTAATACTAGCATTACAAAAATATCAGTTTTACCTTTTCTGGCTTAAGTTTCAGCCGGGTCATATGCCAGGTCAACTTAAGCTATACCAATAAATTAAAGTCTGCAACTGTTTCAGAACAAATTTAGATATCGAGTTGCGAAGCTATAAGCTTCATTTTGTTGCGGGCATTAAGCTAAGCCACCCACTGCCTTGCTGGAAGCTTAAGCCAGATGGGAATGTCAGGAATGTAGATCTTCTTGGCGGTTATCCCAGAAAAATAATAGATAGATTGAATTTTCGTTTAGCTGATAAAAAAGGCTGCACCGTTTAGAGATCAGAGCTACCCGAACGTTCGGATCAAACAGCGAAGGCTTAAATATGAAAGGGTGATCTGCAATTAAAGCGATAGTTTTTTCCGCCTTTGTCAGGAACTTTAATGCAGCACCTTGTCCAAATTTCTCGGAAACGAATTGATAAGTTGCCTTGAAAGTTTCTTCTGCGTGAGGCGTATAGAAGACACTAAAGCTCATTGACATCAAGCATATTCTTAAGCCCTGTATAAGGCGTTAGCTTTTGCTCTTCAACTTGTTGTAAAGATTTTTTGATGCCCCGAACTACATAATCCGGATAAACCTCCTGCTTCTGTTCGAAAGCAACTTTCATAGCTTTCATAACAGCTTTCAATGCTGTAAGCTGCTCTTTATTTTCGGGATAAACAATTAATGCATCCATATACAAATATAACAATTCTGCATTGGTTTGATCGGTTGCCACCGACTGATCCTTTTTTTCCACACCTCCCCCCAATACCCATCAATAAATTATCTTTAGCCCTCAATCAATAATCCCCCTTTCTGGCTTAAGTTTCAGCCGGTCATATGCCAGGGCCCACTTAAGCTTTACCAATAATTAAAGTTTGCAACTTTTTGGGAACGAATTAGATATCGAGTTGCGAAGCTATAAGCTTCATTTGGTTGCGGGCATTAAGCTAAGCCACCCACTGCCTTGCCGGAAGCTTAAGCCAGGTGGGGGCTAAGCACTCTCGCTGTAGCGGGGCTTTGAATTACTAAAGTTAAAGTATACCTTCAGCCTTTATCCGTATGCAAGTTAAGAAACCTAGTTTAAACACTAATCTCGGACCAATGTTGCTTTATCGCGACGACCTTTATAAGATCCATTCAATATTTAAGCGATTAGCTGAAAAGCATAAAAAGGTAGATGAGCCAATTGCAAGTCCCATCATCGAAACCGAAACCTTTGTGTTTGACGACTGGGATGACTTTATCAATCATTCTCACTGAATTAAGACGCTCCATGCCCCGGTTCGTGTCTTCACGAAACTGTTGTGCTAATTGGCTCGTGACGACACGAACCAAGGCGAGAGGGGATGCTCAGAATAATTAAGGAAACTTCTTGTAGATGTCTTTTCTATGCGCAACCATTACAAAGACAACCGTATCAGGGGCGATAAGTTCAAGCCCAATACGATAATCACCAGATTTTATGCGATAGCAGGTTTTGTGCCCTTTCAGCTTTTTAAGCTGTTTGATTTGGAGAAGGTCTTGAGCTTTTTCAATGTCAGCGAGTATAGCCTCTATTTTAGGCTTCAACTCTTGAAGATTTAATTTCTCTAAGCTTTTTAAGAATGATTTATCAATCTTTAGCTTCATTGCCAACTTGCAAAAATTTCAGTAAATCTTCTTTTGAAACGTATTCACCGGTTTTGGCATTGTCGATCATCTCACCGAAAAGCACATCCTCTATGTCGTTAGGTGATATTGATTTCACCTTGCTCCCTAGCTGTTTTGCGAGTTCAGCTATAAGCTTAAGGCTTTTTGGATTGCTTGTTTCTATTATTAAGGCTGCCATATTTAACTTTTAACAAATATACTAAATTGGTATATCTTGCGCTCTGTGCTAGTCATCGGATGACTCTAAGCCATCCGGTGACTAAACCCCTTTTTTTCCACACCCCCTCCCAATCTCCTTCAATAAATTATCTTTAGCCCTCAATCAAAAATTTAGGCTTTTGGCGAAGAACGCATCGGGCGAAACCCCTTTAATGCAGCAGTACAATACCATTAAGGCAAAGTATCCGGGCGCTTTGCTGTTGTTCCGCGTAGGCGATTTTTACGAAACTTTTGGTGAAGATGCCGTAAAAGCTTCGGGCATTTTGGGCATCGTGCTAACCAAACGAGCTAATGGGCAGGCTTCGCACATTGAGCTGGCAGGCTTTCCGCACCACTCGCTCGAAACCTATTTGCCCAAGCTGGTACGTGCCGGTCAGCGGGTTGCCATTTGCGACCAACTAGAAGACCCAAAATCCACCAAAACTATTGTAAAGCGTGGGGTAACCGAACTGGTAACGCCCGGCGTTTCGTACAGCGACAACATCCTGCAACAGAAATCTAACAATTACCTTGCTTCGCTATCTTTTGATAAAAATACGGTTGGGGTAGCATTTTTAGATATTTCTACCGGAGAGTTTTTGGTGGCGCAAGGCAGCACCGAGTACATTGATAAGCTGCTGCAAACCTTCAAGCCCAGCGAAGTTATCTTTCAAAAAAGCCGCCACAAAGAATTTATAGAAACCTACGGCGACCGCTTTTACACCTACACGCTAGATGATTGGGCGTACGGCAATGATTACGCAAACGAAACCCTGTTAAAGCATTTTGAAGTAAAATCGTTAAAAGGATTTGGAATTGATAAGCTGAACGTAGCCGTAGTTGCCGCTGGCGTTGCCCTGCATTATATCAACGAAACTGAGCATCGCAATTTGCAGCATATTTCTGCCATTTCCAGGATTCAGGAAGACCGCTATATGTGGCTTGACCGTTTCACCATCCGCAATCTGGAACTTATCGGCTCGTCTAACGAGAACGGGAAATCGCTGGTTGATGTGCTGGACCATACCTGTTCGCCCATGGGCGCACGCATGTTGCGGCGCTGGATCGTGATGCCTTTGAAAGAGCGCAAGCCCATACAATCCCGTTTGGATGTGGTAGATTTTCTGCTCAATAATGAAGACCTGCGAAACGATTTGCTGCAGGAGATAAAGCAGATTGGCGATTTAGAAAGGCTCATTTCGAAAATCGGGTTGTTGAAAGCCAATCCGCGGGAAGTTTGCCAGTTGAAACGTGCGCTTATCGCGATAGAAAACATTAAGAAACTTTGCCAAAGCACCGAAAACCTCGCCCTGCAGTCCATCGCCGAAAGGCTGAACCCATGCCTGCTAATCCGAGATAAAATAGAAAAAGAGCTGCAAAGCGAACCGCCAGTGATGATTATAAAGGGTGGCGTTATGTGTGATGGCGTGGATGATGAACTAGACCGCTTGCGCAAGATTGCTTTTGGCGGCAAAGGCTATCTGCTTGAAATACAAAAACGTGAAGCTGAAGCAACGGGCATCCCATCTTTAAAAGTGGCTTTTAACAATGTTTTTGGTTACTACTTGGAGGTAACGCATACGCACAAAGACAAGGTGCCTGCCGAATGGCTGCGCAAGCAAACGCTTGTAAATGCCGAGCGCTATATCACCCCCGAGCTTAAAGAATACGAGGAACAGATTTTAGGGGCAGAAGAAAAAATACTGGTTATAGAAACCCGTTTGTACAATGAACTGGTTGCTGCGTTGGCGGAATACATTAAGCCAATACAGCTAAATGCTCAGCTTACTGCCCAATTAGATGTGCTGTTATGCTTCGCGACAATTGCCATCAAAAACTATTATACTAAACCGCAAATTGAAGATAGCAACGAGCTGGATATAAAGGGCGGACGGCATCCGGTGATTGAGAAAAACTTGCCTCCCGGGGAGGAATACATTACCAATGACGTATACCTCGACAGCGAAACGCAGCAGATCATCATCATAACCGGACCGAACATGGCGGGTAAATCTGCATTGCTGCGGCAAACCGGATTGATTGTTTTGATGGCACAAATGGGCTGTTTCGTTCCAGCAAAGGAAGCGAAAATTGGTTTGGTAGATAAGATTTTTACAAGGGTAGGAGCTTCGGATAATTTGTCGTCGGGCGAATCTACGTTTATGGTGGAAATGAACGAAACGGCAAGCATCCTGAACAACCTTTCAGATAAAAGTTTGGTGCTGCTGGACGAAATTGGCAGGGGAACCAGCACCTATGATGGCATTTCCATCGCCTGGGCAATTGCCGAACATTTGCATAACAATCCATCCGCGAAAGCTAAAACATTATTTGCCACCCATTACCACGAGCTGAACGAACTTTCTAATTCGTTCAGCCGGATAAAGAATTTCAATGTATCTGTTCGGGAAGTAGCCAATAAAGTAATCTTTCTGCGCAAGCTGGTGCCGGGCGGTAGCGAGCATAGCTTTGGTATCCACGTAGCTAAAATGGCAGGGATGCCGCCAAAACTAGTTGCTCGTGCAAACGAAATACTGCTTCGCCTGGAGCAAGAGCGCACGGGTGGCGAAAATATCAAGGACAGCATAAAGAAAGTTCAGAAACAAGCTTACCAGTTGCAGATGTTTTCCATCGACGACCCGATGCTGGTAAAAATCCGTGATATGCTCAATAATTTAGATGTGAATACGCTCACGCCTGTAGAAGCATTGATGAAGCTGGATGAGATACAGAGGTTGCTTAAAACCTAAAAAAGCCGTCCAAATGGACAGCTTTTTTATGAAAATCTTTGTGTTTATTTTACTGGCCAAACATCGTTTGCAGCATTAAAATCCGGAAGTTTATGTTCTGGGTCCAGCGTTACTGATTCTATTTCTTCGGTTGATGGATATTTAAAAACCCAGAACTTATTGCGCATCCAAATCTCAACGGGCAGTTTTACCCGTTCTGTTTTGCCACTTTTTGTTTTGATTTCTGCTATGATCGGCATTGGCATTTTTTCAAGGTTGTCAAGCGTGATCAAAGCGCCCTGTTTAGGGTCGTCGTTAACATATTTAACCTCTCTAACCGCCTGGTCTAACCGCCAGTTATTCTGGAACCAGCTTCTCCAAAACCAGTTTAGGCTTTCGCCGGATACATTTTCTATGGTGCGGAAAAAATCTTCTGGAGTAGGGTGCTTGTAAGCCCAGCGGTTGATATAAGTTTGAAACGCTTTGTCGAAACGCTCTGGCCCTAAAACCTGCTCACGCAACAACACAAGCCCAAAGCTTGGTTTCCTGTACAGAAGAGTGCCATTATTTGTTTCTTTAAGGTTATCAGTTGCGCTTAATATTGGTTCAATAGAAGGGTTGGTGTAGCCCGCACCTATTGTTTTTGCAGTTTGTGGCTGGGCAGGCGCTGCACCGTTAACAGGAGCAGGGCCAGGCTGTACCGGCGGCTCGCCTTTTACAAAATTAGCTGTAGAAAGTGTGTTGATGAACGTGTTAAAACCTTCGTCCATAAAGCCATAAAGGCGTTCGTTAGAACCTACGATCATTGGGAACCAGGTGTGGCCAAACTCGTGGTCGGTAACGCTCCAAAGGGCTCGTCCGGTTGATTTCCATCCACAAAAAACTATGCCGGGATATTCCATGCCGCCTACAATGCCAGCTACATTGGTTGCCGCCGGATAAGGGTATTCAAACCATTTGCCTGAATTGTATTCAAGCGATTTTTTAACGTATTCTGTCGACCGTCCCCAGGCCGCTTTCCCGGCACTTTCTACCGGATAAGCAGAAATTGCCAAAGGTTTTTTTCCGCTAGGAAAATTCATTTTTGCGGCATCAACAATAAATGATGCGGACGATGCCCAAGCTGCATCGCGGGCATTTTTAAGAACAAAATGCCAGGTCAGGCTGCTTTTACCGGACGGGCGTGAGCTTGCGCTTGTAACTTCATCTGCCGAACGGATAGTTATGGCAGTATCGCTTTTGGAAGCCAGAGCCCAGCGGCGCTGCTGTTCGGCAGTATAAACTTCCTGGGGGTTTACCAACTCTCCGGAAGAAACAACAAGATGGTTTGCAGGAGCAGTGATCTTAATATCAAAATCTCCATATTCAAGATAAAACTCACCTGGGCCAGTGTATGGGAGCGGGTTCCATCCCTGTACGTCATCATATACATACACACGGGGGTACCATTGCGCTACGGTAAATATTTTCCCATTTTTTGTTTCCACAACGCCCATACGGTCAGACCCATAGTTTGGTGGGAAAAAACTGTAATCAATTTTGATTTTTACCTGGCCGCCATTGGGCTTTAAGTTGGCTGGCAAAAATAGCTGCATGCGGGTGTCTTCAACAAGGTATTTTATTTCAGTTTCTGTGGTTTTTCCGGCTACGCCCGACAATAGTTTGACTGATTTTATTTTATACCCGGCATCAAATACCTGTCCGTGCCCGGCATTTCGGCTCCCAAACTGGCTTCCCGCAGGTGGAACAGGAACAATTATGCTGCCCCTCGAATCAGATTTAAATAAATTTTGATCAAGCTGCATCCATAAAAAGCCCAAAGAGTTAGGGCTGTTATTTGTATAAGTGAGGATTTCGCTGCCGGAAATTTCGTTTGTTTGATCGTTTAATGTTGCCGCCAACTGATAGTCGGCTTTATTTTGCCAATATTTTGGACCTGGCTGGCCATCGGCAGACCGATACTCGTTTCCATTTTTGGTATAAAAGAAAGGGGCAAAAGCTTCGTGGTAATCGTAATTTGATTTTGGTGCATTTACAGACCCTGCTTCCGGACCCGGTCCGGGCCGCTGGGCAAATGCTCCGCCAAATGATACAGTTAAAGCTGAAAAAGCAATCAGTGTTTTAATTCTCATAATTTTATCTATCGTATATAACCAATAAAGTAATGAAATTTTGGCTGCAATAGCAAAATTGGAAATCAAAAATGAGTTTCTTGTTAAAAGATATTTGATATAGGCTTAACAGGAGGAATTAAAGGAGCAGGTGTTTATAGTTTTCTTCGTCAAATCCAACAATAACTATGCTTGCATTCTCAAGTACAGGCCTTTTGATAAGGCTGGGTTTTTCAATCATCAGCCCAAATGCTACAGCCTTTGTTGTAATTGTTCCCTGAACAAGCGGTTCAAGTTTTTTCCAGGTTGTACCACGTTTGTTCAGGAGAGCTTCCCAGCCAAATTGTGCTGCCCATTGCTCCAGTTTTTCTGCTGTTATGCCCAGTTTTTTATAATCATGGAACTGGTAGTCCAGGTTGTTAAATTTTAACCAGGCAATAGCCTTTTTAACCGTATCGCAGTTTGGGATGCCATAAACTTTTATCATAGCTTAAGATTATTAAATTTCGTCATGGTAAGTTCAGGTCCCACTGTAACAAAGCTTTCTATAATTTCAATAGATCTGTTCAACAAAGCAGGGAGTGCAGGCACTTCATCATCATCAAATCCGCTTAGCACATAATCAACCTGGCGCCCTTTCGGGAAGTTATCGCCGATGCCAAACCGAAGCCTTGCATAATCTGAGTTGCCTAATATTGCCTCTATGCTTTTAAGCCCGTTATGGCCCGCCGCACTGCCTTTGGGCTTCAGCCGAAGGGTGCCAAATGGAAGGGCAAGGTCATCCACAAGCACTAAAACATTTTCTACAGGTATTTTCAATTCCTGCATCCAGAAATTTACAGCTTTCCCGCTCAGGTTCATGTAGGTGGTAGGCTTTATCAGGTGCAGTTTTTTTCCTTTATAACTTAATTCGGTATAATAAGCCAGCCGCATGGTAGAAAAACCAGCTCCAGCCTGTTTAGCCATTTCATCAGCAATCATAAAACCGATGTTATGGCGGGTATCCGCATATTCGGGCCCGATGTTGCCTAAAGCTACGATGAGGGATTTCATATTAAGAGGATAAAAGAGAAAAGATGAAGGAGAAAGAGCGAAAAGACAATTGACAAAAAAGGTGGATGAATGATGAAGGATAAAAGAGTGGGGGAGGAAGGACGGAAAGATAATGGATAAAAAGAAGTAGGATTAAAGAGTATGTAAGGAAGGACTAAATGAAAAAGGAAAAAAAAAGATATGTTTCTCATTTCTCTCCTTCTACAGTTCTGATGAATGACGATATCTGCTTTTGCAATGTTTGCAAAACATTTATTTGATAATTAAAGATTTCAGCATTTATTAATTGGCAGGAATGGCAGATAGTAAGCTGTGTTTCTAATTCAAAAGCAGAACCTAAGCTAATTTTTAAGAACCGGGCAAAATCTTTTTCTGTACCTCTTGCAGTACCTTCAGCAATATTAGAAGGAATAGATACTACTGCCCTGTACATTTGGCTCGCCAAACCGAACCTGTGCTTGCCAGAAAACCCCTGCTTAAGCAAATAGATTTCCTTAGCAAGCACAACGCCGTCGCTCCATATTTTTAATTGCCGAAAATTATGTTTTAACATGTTTGTTCTCTTGTCTTTTTTACCTTTCGTCTATTGTCATTTATCCTTTAGTCCTTCGTCTTTTTGTCCATCCCTCTTTGCCAATCCTCCTTCCTCCCAAAAACGAATATATAAAAAAAAGCAGCCCGGTATTGCCCGAACTGCTCAATGCATTATTGATTAACCGATTAAATTATTTCTTCCCAGCTTCCTGCTCTGCCTGTTTCAATGCACGAGACATCACAACAGAAACAATGGTATCTTCAGCATTATTGGTGATAGCAAATTTTGGAAATTTCAATTCGCCCACACGTACTGCTTTGCCAACTTCAAGCGCTTCTATGCTCACTTCTACAAACTGTGGAACATCGTTAGGAAAAGCCCTAACACGCAGCTTGCGCAATTTTTGTATAAGCTTGCCACCCACTTTAACGCCTGGCGATGTGCCGGTCAATTTCACAGGGATTTCAATTACAACAGGTTTTTTGTCGTTCAGTTCCATAAAATCAACATGCAATATCTGCTCTGTTAATGGGTGGAATTGAATATCCTGTATAACTGCTTTGGTTTTTGCGCCTGCAACATCAAGCTCTACAAAGTTTACTTCGGGCGTGTAGATCAAAGGCCTTAAATCTGCTGCAAGAACTGCAAAATGGGTTTGTGTTGCGCCACCATACAATACAGCAGGCACTTTTCCTTCGTAACGCAGTTCCTTTGCGTCGCGTTTCCCTACGTTCCCTCTCGGGGAACCGCTAATAGCGATATTTTTCATGTTTTCTTTATTGAGGGTGCAAAGATAAGAATTTATTGGAAGAAGAACAAAGACTAAGAAGAATGAATAAGGATTAGGGAGAAAGGATTATAGAAGTGTATTGATTGGCGTTTGGGCGGCCTTTGCCAGGCATCTTTTTTCTGCATGAGGCAAGCCAAAAGCAGCAAAAAAGGATGCCGCTGCAATCCATAAAGTAAATCCCCGATGCAGCAAAAACTGGCAAGGTGGCTTCAAATTTTCAAGCCAGCGCTGGAAAACCTCTTGTTTATCGTCCTGATACAAAAGAAATATACTACTTGCTTCCAAATGATAAACATTATTCAATTCATCCATGTTAATATTCAAAAAGGAATCGGCTATGAAAAGAGTTTCGTTCTATATTCTTCTTGGTGTTTTAGCATTTGGCTGCAAGCAAAAGGCAGTTCCAGAACCAGTGCCCAATGTTGTAACGCCGGTTTCAACAGAGCCCGCTGTAATAAAAAAAATAGCCGCCTGGGGCGATAGCTATACACAGGGCGGAGGTATAACGTTGCCAGAATACGCGTATCCGGTACAATTACAACAGCTTTCGCGATATGAGGTTTACAACGGCGGTATTGGTGGCCAAACAAGTTCACAAATTAAGTTAAGGATGCTGGCAGCGCCAGATAAAAAGGAATACAATACCATAATTTGGGCGGGCACCAATAACTTTTGGGAGCCTGAAATTGTGAAAACCGATATTGCACAGATGGTTGCATTTTTAGGGCATAAGAGGTTTATGATATTATCGGTTTTTAATGATGCCAGCCAGCGTAAAGGAACTACAGACTATAATACAATCATTAAACTGAATAATGACCTGAAAGAGATTTACAAAGAAAATTACCTCGATGTGAGAACATATCTGGTGAGCCAGTCTAACGGATCTGTGCAGGATGAAAAAGATAAAGCAGACGATGTTATCCCAAGTTCACTAATGAGCGATAAAAGCCATCCCAACGATAAAGGCTACGCGTTGGTGGCTGCTTATGTTTACAATAATTTCAGTGCAATTAAAAAGTGAATTTACAGTGCTTCTTAAACGAGAAGATCGTTTGTCCATCCACGCGATGTCTTTGATAGGCGCAAACTCACATCTTGGAACATCACGCGGTTTTAGCGTTAGGGATTGCAGTGTCATCCTTTTTTGCTAACCGGGACTTGGCAAAGGGTTACAGCAAAAAAGATACAACGAAAAGCCCGCCCGAACGCCCAAAAAATCTGTATTTCTAATCTACTTTAAACAACTGGCTGATTGAGCCATGCTCGTTTACATTGGTAATTGCCTGAGCAAAAAGATCAGCAGTAGATAACATCCTGATTTTGCTGCAGTGCTGTTTAAGCGGAATAGTATCTGTTACAATAAGTTCTTTCAAAGCAGAATTCTCAATGGTTTCATACGCATCGCCAGATAAAACAGGGTGTGTACAAACAGCACGCACGCTATTAGCGCCATTTTCCATAATAAGCGCAGCGGCTTTGGCTAAGGTACGGGCAGTATCGCAAATATCATCTATCAAAACAATATCCTGTCCGGTAACATCTCCAATAATAGACATGGATTCTATTTCATTTGCCCGCTTGCGCCTTTTATCGCAGATGATTATTTCGGCATTAAAAAACTTGGCAAATGTTCTGGCCCGGTAAGAGCCGCCAATATCTGGAGAAGCTACAGTAAGGTTTGGCAGGTTAAGGCTTTTAATATATGGCACAAAAATCACTGCTGCATCCAGATGATCTACGGGTATATCAAAAAAGCCTTGTATCTGGGCAGCATGCAAATCCATCGTCATGATGCGGTTAGCGCCAGCTGCTGTAATTAGATTGGCTATCAGTTTTGCGCCAATAGCAACTCGTGGCTTATCCTTTCTATCCTGCCTTGCCAGCCCGAAATATGGGATAACTACGGTAATATAATGTGCTGATGCCCGGCGTGCGGCATCGGTCATTAACAGTAATTCGATCAGGTTGTCGTTAGGCTGGTTAGTAGACTGGATAAGAAAAACATCGCAACCACGCACGGTTTCATTAAATGAAGGCTGTATTTCGCCATCGCTAAAGCGGGCAACCTGCATATCACCAAGTGGCTTGCCATAAAACTTTGCAATGTTTTCACCTAAAGTGAGCGTGCCAGAACCAGCAAATAACTTAACAGGATTAAACTGCTGTGGCATACCGGGGTGGGTTGAGGGGATATAAATCAACAGCTGTAAATGCTGTCTTGTTGTTGCCCGACCAGGATTCGAACCTAGACAAACGGTACCAAAAACCGTTGTACTACCTTTATACTATCGGGCAATTTCCTGTCAAAAACGTTGTTTTGAAATGGAATGCAAATATAGACGATAAAATTGCTTGAGCAAAAAAAATTGATTTTTTATCTATACGGCAAAACCTCCAGAGCTATAAAAAAGCATATTGCAATTGAATTCTATTTCATTAATTTCGGCAGCAAAAATACCGTTGACTATTCGCAACATGAATTATACAAAAACTAATAATATTTTAGGCTGGGCATGTTTTGCTATTGCCACCATAACGTACATATTGACCCTTGAGCCTACTGCGAGCTTTTGGGATTGCGGCGAATTTATTGCCGCAGCATTTAAATTGCAGGTTGTGCATCAGCCCGGGGCTCCTTTGTTTTTAATGATACAAAAGGTGTTTTCACTTTTGGCTTTTGGGGATACCAGCAGGATTGCCTATTGGATGAATGTTGGCTCGGCATTATCAAGCGGGGCAACTATTTTGTTTTTATTCTGGACGATTACTGCTCTGGCTAAAAAAGCATTGCTTAACCAGGGAGAAGAACTTTCAACAGCAAAACTTATCATAATAATGGGCTCGGGCGCTGTTGGGGCATTAGCTTATACTTTTTCAGATTCTTTCTGGTTTTCTGCGGTAGAATCCGAGGTATATGCCATGTCGTCTTTATGCACAGCCATAGTTTTTTGGGCTATTTTAAAGTGGGACGCACACGCTGACGAACCTTATGCCGATAGGTGGCTGATTTTTATAGCTTACATAATGGGTCTTTCTATTGGTGTTCACTTGTTAAATCTTCTGGCAATACCTGCAATGGCTATTGTTTATTATTTCAGGCGGACTAAAACTACAACTACAAAAGGCACCTTGATTGCATTGTTTGTGGGCATTTTTATCCTGGGTGTTGTGCAGTATGGCATCATCCAGTACATGGTAAAAATTGCTGCTTATTTCGACCTGTTTTTTGTTAACACATTGGGGATGGGCTTTGGTTCTGGTATCCTGGTATTCAGTATATTGCTCATCGGAAGCATGATTTATGGCTTGAGATATTCTATCCGTAAAGCTAAACCAGTATTGAACCTGGCATTAATATGCGCCACATTTATCATTTTTGGTTATAGCTCCTTTGCCATGATCGTAATCAGGGCTAAAGCCGGCACTACGTTAAACAACAGTGCTCCTGATAATGCTTTTGCTTTTTTAAGTTACCTGAACCGTGAGCAATATGGCGACAGGCCTTTATTATACGGGCAGTATTTTGATTCAAAGGCAATTGATTATGAGCAAGGATCTGAGATTTACCGGAAGGGAAAGGACAAGTACGAGGTTGCGGGGCGGCGGTTTGAAACAATATACGACAGAAATACCCTTCTGCCTCGCATGTATAGCGACGATGAGCAGCATGTAGGTTTTTACCGCGACTGGATGGGGATGAGCCAAACACAATCGCCAACTTTTGCAGACAATATTGGCTTTTTATTCAGCTATCAAACCGGGTTTATGTATGCCCGTTATTTTCTATGGAACTTTTCGGGGAGGCAGAATGATGAACAGGGGCATGGAAACTACAAAGACGGAAACTGGATAACCGGGTTTAAGTTTTTTGATTCCTGGCGGCTTGGCCCTCAGGATAAACTTCCTCAAAGCACGGTTGATAACAAAGCATATAACCGTTTTTACATGCTGCCTTTAATTATCGGGCTTATTGGAGCGATATGGCATTTTAAGCGCAACCAAAAAGATGCCGGAGTTGTGGGGCTGCTGTTCTTTTTTACAGGCATGGCTATAGTGTTGTACCTTAACCAAAATCCGCTGCAGCCGCGTGAAAGAGATTATGCCTATACGGGCTCATTTTACGCTTTCGCTATCTGGATTGGGCTCGGCGTTGCCGCGATTGCCGAATTCCTTAACAAAAAAATCAGTCCTGCAAACGCTGCAATTGTTGCCACGGCTATAGGCTTGTTAGCTGCGCCGGTAATTATGGCCAAGGATGGCTGGGATGACCACGATCGATCTACCAAATACACCACTCGCGATTTTGCTAAAGATTATTTAGAATCGTGTGCGCCAAATGCAATTCTGTTCACATACGGAGATAACGATACCTATCCATTATGGTATGTTCAGGAAGTAGAAAATGTTAGGCCCGATGTGCGTATTGTAAACCTAAGCCTGTTAGGCACTGATTGGTACATCCGCCAGGGAAAAGAAAAAGTTAATCAGGCTGAGGGATTGCCTTTTTCTATGAGCGATGATAAGTATGTTCAAGGTGTTAGGGATGTGATCCGATATTCAGACCAGTATAAAATGACGGGCAATGTAGAATTAAAAAATTTGTTCGACCTTTTGGTTTCTGATAACGATGGGGATAAAGTAACGTATCAGGATGGCACAAAAGAAAACTTCCTGCCTACAAAAAATCTTAAAATAACCATAAACCCCAATGATATAATTGCTACCAAAACTGTAGATGCCAGCCTGAAAGACAGCATTGCCACAGAAATGGATTTTACGTATAACAAAAACTATGTTACCAAAACCGAGCTGGCAATGTTCGACATCCTGGCTCACAACAATTGGAAACGGCCTATATACTTTGCTGTTACGGTGCCATCAAGCAATTATGTTGGCCTTGATAAATACCTGTATAATGAAGGGTTTGCCTATCGGCTTCTGCCGCTAAAGCCTGCAGCAACAGATTCTACCAAACAGCAGGAGGAGCCAATAAATTTGCAGCCGATGTACACCAACATGGTCAACAAATTTGCCTGGGGCAATATAAAACATGCTTCTTATCTGGATCCGGAAAGCACACGGATGATTGGCATTATCATAAAAAGCTTTAATCAACTGGCAGATAACCTGATAAAAGCCGGGCGGATAGATGATGCTAAAAAGGCATTGCAGAAATCGCTTGATGTTGTGCCAGATCAAAACTATTCGCTATACTTTACCCTGCATCGTTATTATACTGCCGATTTACTGTACAAAGTAAAAGAAACTGCTAAAGCAAATGCGTTGGTACAGAACACTGCTAATTACATAGACGATGAATTAAATTATCTTTATTCTATCGCTACCAATAAAGAAAATCTAAATTCAAACGATATACAATTGGGGATGTCAGTTTTGAATGAGCTTATAAAATCTACCGGCCAGTACGGCCAAACAGCATTGAATACTAAGCTGAAGAATGATTTTAAAGTTATGGAGGCTAAATTAATGGGCTTAAGATAGCAATTAGTAAGGCGTTATTATTCTTCCACAACACCCATTGCGCAGAATTTTTCAATGCGCTCGTTAATAACTTCGTCAATATTGCGCTTGCAAAGCAGGTCAAGGTCTTCTGAAATTTTAGCTTTTAGGGTCGCAGCCATTTCTTCCGGGTCATAATGCGCTCCGCCAATTGGCTCGGGGATAATGCCATCAATCAATTTGTTGCTGTACATGTTTTCGGCAGTCAACTTCAGGCAATCTGCTGCACGCTCTTTAAAATCCCAGCTTCTCCACAAAATAGAAGAACAAGATTCGGGCGAAATAACAGAATACCAGGTGTTTTCAAACATGTAAACACGGTCGCCAATGCCAATTCCTAAAGCTCCGCCAGATGCGCCCTCCCCAACTACAAAACATAGGATTGGAACTTTTAAAACCGACATTTCCAGCAAGTTACGGGCAATAGCTTCGCCCTGCCCACGCTCTTCGGCTTCAAGGCCAGGATATGCCCCCGGAGTATCTATCAACGTAACAACGGGCTTATTAAATTTTTCCGCCAGCTTCATCAGCCTTAATGCTTTTCTGTAACCTTCGGGATTGGCCATGCCAAAATTCCTGTATTGCCGGAGTTTGGTATTTGTTCCTTTCTGATGGCCGATTATCATAACTGTGCGGCCGTTAATGGTCCCGAATCCGCCTACAATAGCTTTATCATCTTTTACTGTGCGGTCGCCGTGCATTTCAATGAAATCATCGCACATAAGCTCAATATACTGTAGGGTGTACGGCCTTTCGGGATGCCTGGATATCTGCACCTTTTGCCAGCCACTGGGATTGGAGTACACCTGTTTTTTGGCAACACCCAGTTTCTCTTCAAGTTCTGCAAGGGTAGCAGACATATCTACTTTTGTTTTTTCTTCTACCTGCTTAACCTTTTCAATCTGGAGCAACAAATCGGCAATAGGCTTTTCAAAATCAAACGAAGTTTTCATTATCTATACATGCTTGGGGCGCTAAATTAGTCATTAATGTATCTATGTAAAAATAAAATACCCTTGCATGAAGCAAAACGATTTGCTTGGAAGAATAAGCTTAGATATCTACAGGAATTACTACTAGCATCTTCAATCTAAATAAGATTATTTAAACTATGTATTTTGTACGTATTTTTGTACAAAATACAAGATATGATAATAGCAAACATTTCAGATTTCCGAAAAGATATTAAATCGTATTTTGATAAAGTGGCAAAAAATTTTGATACCCTAATCATTAATAGAGGCAAAGATCCGGGCATTGTTATCATGTCGCTGGATGAATACAATTCCTTAATGGCAACAAATTATGAATTGTCATCTAAAGCAAATGAAAAACGCCTTGATTCGGCAATTGAAAAAATGAAAAAGGGCAATTCTTTTTCAAAAGACATAATTGAAGAGTAAAAATGAAATATGTTTTTGTTGAGGAATCCTGGGAAGATTATTTATACTGGCAGAAAATCGACAAGACGAAGGTTGCAAAAATAAATGCGCTATTAAAAGAAATTTCGAGAACTCCTTTTAAAGGAGCAGGAAAACCAGAACCGCTTAAACATAGGTATGCAGGTTTTTGGTCCCGGCGTATTGATGATGAGCACAGGCTTATTTATCGGTTACAAGACGACGAAATCCAGATAGTAAAATGCAGGCATCATTACGATTAAGAGCTACTTCCCCTTCATGTGCTAAGGCGTATCCCATCAGCTCATCATATTTTTTAACAGTTTCTGCGTGCTATATCAGATAGCCATTATCAATTGTTCCTCTTTTGAAGGGTCGTATAAACTTTTTTCCTCCAAAAATCGGTAATTTTTAGAATAGCAACCTTCCAGTCAGTAACCGTGTGGCAATCTAAAACAATCCGAAAAACCAGGCTGCTAATTTCCAAACCAAATAGATCAGCCCGATAAAGAATACGGCAAAAACTATTAAAATTATGGCCACAGTGCCAGTTCCGCTGCCCTGATGCCTGCCCTCCTGATAATGTTGTTTCAAAAGTTTGAGATTCTTGGTGTTAGACTTATAGTAAAAGTCGAAAATGTTGCCAATAAGCGGGATAGCACCAATGGTTGCATCAAGCAGGATATTCAGAGACATTAAAATGATCACTTTTTTGCTAACTCCATGTTTAGCCATGGTGGCTACAAGCGCAGCTGAAATCAAAAATCCCGACATATCTCCAGCTATTGGAATCAGGTTTAGGATTGGGTCGAGCCCGAAGCGGAAATTTGTCCCTGGCACTCTGAATTTATCATCCAGCAAATGCGACAGGCTTTCTACCCATTTTAGTTTGTTATCTAATTTAGCTTCCTGAATTTCTTTCATCCAGTTCCAACAAATTTTGCCCTAAAAAGTTCCGCACAGCCCGCATGCCCTTTCAAATCCAGATACTGGAAAGAAAAAATGAGCATACAACAACAATATTCAAAACTAATACAAGCGCTAATTTGTATAAACAATGAGTTTAATATGTTTAATCGGGCCTCAAATATTTATATCTTTTTCAATGACTAAATCTGCAGTAGTTTTTACAGACAAAAAATCCGGGCATGATGCCGGCAACTCTCTTGCCGAACAGATCAATCAACAAATGGAGGGGATTCAGCCCGACGTTGTTATCCTGTTTGCCTCCTCTGTGTATGAATATCAGCCCCTGCTTAGCGCTATCAAAAAGCAAACAGGCACTCCAATCCTTATCGGCTCATCCTCGGCGGGCGAGTTTACGATGAATGATTTTGGAACAGATTCTGCCTGTGCTATCGCGATAAAATCAGACGATATCAAGTTTTCTGCAGGCATTGGGCATGGCATTAAAGAAAGCCGTGAACAAGTAGCCAGCAAGCTCCTGCTTGCATTGGAAACGGAAGAAACCTTTGAGTACCGTTACCGTTCTGCAATGATTTTTGCCGATGCGCTCTCGGGCTATACAGATGAACTGATTGACCTCCTGACCGAAAAAACTATTGGGCGGCACCAATTTTTTGGCGGTGGGGCAGGCGATAATGCCAACTTTCAAAAAACCGACGTTTTTTTGAACGAGGAATACGCCAGCGATTCTGCCGTTATACTGGAAATCCTCTCAAACAAGCCGGTTGGCGTAGGCGTAAGCCACGGATGGAGGCCCACAGGCGAGAAGATGCGGGTAACTGAAGCTCAGGGCATGCAGCTTATTAGCCTGAATGGAACTCCGGCAGTAGAACTGTTTGTTGATCATGCACTAAATACCAATCAGGAATTTAATCCGGAGGCTCCAATCCCGTTTTTTCTGCATAATGTTTTGGGCATTGAAATGGCTGACGGGCACAAGCTAAGAGTGCCATTAGGCATCCAGCCGGATGGATCTCTTATGATGGCTTCTGATATCCCGGTGGGGGCTTATGTATCTTTTATGACTACAGATAACCAATCTTCTCAAACTGCCGCCATGCAGGCAACAACAGCAGCTCTGTCTCAGATGGGAGGCAACAAGCCCAGCGTTGCGCTTTTTTTTGATTGCGTAGCCACTAGGCTTAGAATGGGAAAAGATTTTGGCTATGAGCTTAACGAAGTAAAAGAAGCACTGCCAGGCCTGAATTATGCTGGGTGCAACACTTATGGACAGGTTGCACGGGTCAACGGACAATTTAACGGATTTCATAACTGCACGGCAGTTGTATGCGTGTTGCCTGAATAATGGAATTAGAGCTTATTACAGCTTTATATGACCAAAATAAACGGCAAGAATCGGCAATCAGGCTGGCTTCTTGTTTCGGCTCAGATAATCTGATCATTTTTATTGAAGACCCGGAAATTAAATCACTTCTCCCCGGCCCGGGCTTTTCCCAAACACTTTCTAATGGCAAGGCCTGGAGGGCTTTTCTTGAGCTTTGCCAGGCAGGTTACCAGCAGGCCATAATAGCCCAACCTTCCGGGCCAGTACATGTAACAGGCTTCCAGGGGCCAGATGGTTCTGTAGCTGTGTTTGTAGGCGGCACCCCAAACCGGGAAGACCTGGAACCTTTCAACAAACTGCTGCCGCTGGTTACTGCACTGCTAAAAAAAGAGCTTTCGGAACTAGGCAATAAAAGCCTTGCCGAAATGGCCGAAAAGGGAACAGCTAAAGCCGAAAAGCTCGCACAAACGTTAGACGTAATTCGCCAGCAGCTGCATACAGCATTGCGCAAACAGGAAGATGATAAAAAAGCTATCCAATTGCTCATGAACAAAAAAGATGAGTTTTTAGATGCTGCCAGCCATAAGCTAAAAACGCCACTTACCAGCCTTAAAGCTTATATGCAAATGCTGGAAAAAATTGAAAAAAACGCTCAGGCGGTTGCTTTTCTGGCTAAGTGTTCTTATCAGATAAGGCGCCTTGAAAAACTCATTCAAGATTTGCTTGACGTTTCTAAAATAAATGGCAGCAGCCTTTCTTACACTATAAAAAGGTTCAATATTGCCGATGCCTTACGTGAATCAGTTTCAGCCAGCCAGCTTTCTTCTGCTACACATGAAATTATAATTGGTGCCAACCCCGACATATTTATACTGGGAGACAGGAACCGTATTGAGCAGGTAATTACTAATTTTATCGCCAATGCGATAAAATATTCGCCCGAAGCTAACAGGGTATATGTAAGTTCTGTACATAAGGGCGATAATGTTATAGTCTCAGTGAAGGATTTCGGCATCGGGATTTCTTCCGAACACCTTGAAGGCCTTTTTGATCGGTTTTATAGGGTTGAAACTACAGCGATGAGATTTGAAGGGCTTGGGCTCGGCTTATTTATTTCCTCAGAAATATTAAGGAGGCATAACGGTAATTTTTGGATAGAAAGCGAAGTTGGCAAAGGCTCAACATTCTTTTTTAAATTGCCAACAGAAATGGCAGAAGCATCAGCAGAACCACTCTCCTCTGCCTTAATAACCTAAATCACAATTATCGCCGGCGGCATTTCTATACGCTTTTGTATCTTTGTAATGGATGAGCAAACACCAGTCGCTATACACCCAAAGAATTAAAGCAAAGGCAAAACGGCTTGGCTTTATGTTTTGCGGCATTGCGAAGGCTGGCTTTTTAGAAGAAGAAGCCCCCAGGCTTGAAACATGGTTGAAAAGGGGTTTCCATGGCGAAATGCAGTACATGGAAAACCATTTTGATAAGCGGCTGGATCCTACCAGGCTTGTTGAAGGAGCAAAATCAGTTATTTCGCTTGCGCTCAATTATTATACAGAAACCGCTCAATCTGATGTTATAGCACCCAAAATCTCAAAATACGCTCATGGCACCGACTATCACTTTGTAATTAAAGATAAGCTTAAAGCGCTTCTGGAATTTATCCGGGATGAAATTGGCGACGTTGGCGGGCGGGCATTTGTAGATTCTGCCCCTGTTCTTGATAAAGCCTGGGCCAAGAAAGCCGGGCTTGGCTGGATAGGAAAAAATACCAACCTGCTGAACAAGAGTTCTGGCTCATTCTTCTTTCTTGCAGAACTGATAGTAGATCTGGAATTAGATTATGATGTTCCAGCTGCGCAGGATTATTGCGGCACCTGTACCCGCTGCATTGATGCCTGCCCCACCGATGCCATTGTTGCACCATATCTGGTAGACGGCAGCCGCTGCATCTCGTACCTTACTATCGAGTTAAAAAATGAAATCCCGGTAGAATTTAACGGGAAGATGGACAATTGGATGTTCGGCTGCGATGTGTGCCAGGATGTGTGCCCATGGAACAAGTTCTCAATAAGCCACAACGAGCCAGCCTTTTTTCCTCATGAGGAAATCCTGGGAATAAGTGCCCAGGACTGGCAGGAAATTACGGAAGAAACGTTTAGCCGGGTATTTAAAAACTCCGCCTTGAAGCGGGCTAAGTTTGCGGGGTTGAAGAGGAATATTGAGTTTTTGAAGCCGCTTTCTAAAATATAACCAGCCAATATTAGCTGTTACCGCTATTGATAACGAAATCCTTATTTCGCATAATAGTATCGTAATCCTTTTTGCGCAAGCGATCTTTGTGAAAACTGTAATTTGCCCATTTTTTTGGATACATTAGTTCGTTTGAGCTGTAGCTAACCAACTTACTGTGCTTAAACGACATAATCAACTTATTGCACTGGTTTGCGCCCGTATAAATGAAATCAGCTGAATCAAAATACATAAAGTAGGTTGCAAGGTTTTTAAAGCTTTCGTTAAAATTGATCTTAATATTACCGCCCGAAATTGTGATGCCGCTTTGCTGCATGCCCCGTAGTGCTACGCGAGAAACCGATTGCTGTAAACTGTCCAGGAACAGTGCTATCAAAGATGTTTTGTAGCCTTCGCTTCGGGCTAAATCAACCAAATCTTTAAATGAAGCATCGTTAAAAACACTTTCAATTACAATTCCTCTCTGCTTTTCAATAGCACGTTTCACTAATTCTTTTGTACGGCCTTTATAAACGTCCGTCATAAAAACTTCAAAATCCTCCAGTTCATTTAACCGTGTACGGATAAAGGTTGACTTACCTGCAGCGTTGCAGCCAGCAACAAATACCATTTCTGGCTTATGGGTTATCATCAAGGCTTTTGATTATGGTATCTTTAATCTCCAATGGCATATCATTTTCATCCATGATAACATCTATTTCTACCAGGTATTTTTCGCCGTTAGGCAATTCTTTGCGCCAAAAGCCGCCATCTTCGTCAAATAGTGCATAAAAGGGATTGCCTAATTCAAAGGCTTGCTGCTTGCCAAGCTCGTGCATATTGCCCATGTTTCTTAACAGCCGATCAACTATAGAGGGTTCATCCATAACGTGATAAATATACGAACATCGCACGTCATTCCCCACTCGATGGGAATCGTACAACCGGGATTGCTTTGGTGTGCGGAAAACGACAATTATTCATATAGTTGGTACAACGGTGACCGGCTTTTCTCTAGCCCTAAATGGCGTTTGCTTATATCAAATCAAACGCCCGTGCATATTGCGTTAGCTCAAAAAACGAATTGGTCTTTAATTTAAGCCTGATGTTTTTGCGGTGGCTCTCTACCGTGTGCAGAGAGATAAACAGCTCTTCGGCGGTTTCGGGTGCGCTCTTGCCAAGTGCCAGCAGGCGCAATATTTCCCGCTCTCGTTTGCTTAGCTTCGAAAAAAGGTGAAAGTTATTCCGCAAAAAATTATTTTCCTCTAACAACCGCCCAGCTTTGGCCGTCATGTGGTGCATGGCATCTATCGGGAAAGCCATGGTAATGGTGAGCAAAGGTTTTCCATCATCATCTCTTGTAAGTATTTTAGTGCTGGCCATGTGCCAGGCCCATTCTGCATCTGGCCTGAAGCGGACTTGTTGAAAAAAGGTGCAAATATCTTCATCATTGTTGCGCTCCAGCAAGCCTAATATTTTAGGCACATAATCTTTAGAATCTTCACTATTGAAGTAGCGGCTATAATACTCTTCAGCTGTTAAAGCAGTTATTTCTTCCATGCTTGCGCCTAACTTTGCAAGCCCACGGGGAGACATCCATGCAACAGACCAGTCACGCAGGTCGTGGATTACCACAACACCGGGCAGTTTATCTGCAATGGCGGCAATTTCGGCAATAGCTCGTTGTATTTTATCCTCTAACATAAGTGCTAAGGTAAGAAGCCAGAAAATACATATAAATACCTGATTTAGGGTATTTTATCCCCGGTTACGGGGATTTTTAAAAATACCTGTTTTTGGGGATTGTGTCAGCAACGTAATTGAAAGACATTAGGAAGCCATTAAACTCTAACCACTTATAACTTAAATGGAGTACTGTAGTGCAGAGCTTTGAAAATAAATTAAAATCACTTAACATGAAAATATTCACTTATTCTACTGTAGTTGCCCTTGTTGCAATAACAAGCCTTAGTTCTTGCACGAAGAAAACCGGACCCCTTCCTGTGCCCCCTCAATTAGCTAATGTATTTACCATACAAGCTAGCTCCATTCAAACCAATTTGGCAGTTAGTGGCGGAAATGTAACATCTGACAATGGTTTTGCTGTAACTTCTAGAGGCGTTGTGGAGTACATCTACTGCTCCAACTATATCTTTAATCACAAAGACTTTAGATGGCAGCGGTTCAGGTTCTTTTTCCAGCAACCTAACTAACTTAATTGCAAACACCCAATATTATATTAGGGCGTATGCAACAAATAGTGCTGGCACAGCTTATGGAGAAGAAAAGAGCTTCATCACTCTAGCAAACGTTGGCTCGCCAACCTTGACTACAGGTGCGATATCTTCAATAGCTGCCACTACTGCACAATGCGGCGGTATCATTACAGCCGATAACAATGGGGCGATAACCGCACGCGGCCTTGTGTGGAGCACATCCACGGCACCAACAATTTCTCTTTCTACAAAAACTGCCGATGGCATTGGAACAGGCACATTCACCAGTTCTATTACGGGTTTAACTCCAAATACAAAATATTATGTGAGGGCATATGCAACAAATAGTGGCGGGACAGCCTATGGCGATGAGAAGAGTTTCAGCACGTTGGCAAACATTGGCCTGCCAATCTTAAGCACTGCTGCAATTTCTTCAATAGCTGCCAGTACCGCACAATCAGGAGGTAATATTACCTCGGACGGGAATGGGGCAATAACCGCCCGCGGCCTTGTATGGAGCACGTCCACGGCACCAACAATTTCTCTTTCTACAAAATCTACCGATGGCACCGGAACGGGAGCATTTACCAGCAATCTAACTGGATTAGCTGCAAATACGAAATATTATGTTAGAGCCTACGCCACAAATAGCGCTGGCACAGCTTATGGAAGCGAAATTAGTTTTACCACATCTGTAGCCATCAATTTGAGCTTGGATGGCAAATGGTTAAATTCCGGAGGCACGGGCATAACAATTACAGGTACAACAGGAGTTTATTATTCATTTAGCTCTTCTGCACAAGCCGCCGCCGCAAAAGGCCTAATTAGTATTGGGTCTGTGTACCTTAAGAACATTGTACAGGTTTCAACATATAAATGGACTTGTTTAGTACTCGGCATATATTCAGTAAATAGTGTACCAACACAGGCAATATGGTCTACAGATGGCACCATAATGATAAGCACAGACGGTAAAACTTGTACGATAGATGCCAATTTTATAATGCCTAATGGAGTACATGATAGCACTTCTAATTTAGTAATTCGTCAGTAACCTTTAAAAATGCTGCAAGAAGGCATAAAAATACGTAATAGGGTTACGGATAACTTAGGAGCAAGATATAGCCCCCTAATTCGGATAAAAGATCAAATGGGAAACCCCGGCAGGGCAACTCAATTGTATAACGCCCCGCAACTTGAATTCATTTGGCGCCGAACAAAACTTACCACCAGCTATACCGAAAGTAAACTGGTCGATTCGGTAGACAGAGCCAATAGGGCCAATTTTCAGGAAGATTATGCTTACGGCCCCTCGATGAAAGAGGTTATTCCGTTTAACGTGTACGATGTCCATCTGGGAATTCTGGGCGCATTGCTAAAGCACGAGAACAAATATATCAGCATCAGCCTGCAAACTTCATTAGGCTGCAGCTTCAGTTATATCGCCTTGCAAAACAGCGAGGTAGAATCTATTTTACATATCAATTACGAACAGAAGTTCTATATCTTCTGCTTTGCCCGTGCCTGGATTACCGAGCCTACATCCGGGCTAACGTTTGGAGCTGAGGTTTACAATAATTTCCTCCTGAAGAATAGCCAGCAGCCCTATTTCAATGTGACGCTATCAAAAGCATTAAACCCCAATAAACTGGGCGCAATTTTTCAACCAATAACGGCAAGATAAATTTCACTTGCTAGCCTATGCTTAACCACACATTTATTACATGAAAATTTTTACCCTCCGCCCCCGGCAAAATTTCTTAAAAAAAGCCCTTGCCATCCTGTTCTTCTCCGCTCTGTTTATAACCGCAAACGCCCAAAGCGTGAACTGGGCATTTTTAAAAGGCTATGGCAATTTGCCCGAATATCCGACTTACGGCACGCAGGGTGTTGCCGCAGCTGCTAATACCCCGGGCGCAAGGCAAGGTTCTGTGAGTTGGGAAAGCGGTGGGAAGCTCTACTTATTTGGTGGGAGTGGCTATGCGGCATCCGGTAGCGGATCCCTCAACGATCTGTGGGAATACGATACAGCGACCGGAAACTGGCGCTGGCTTAAGGGCAGCGGTTCAGGAAACCAGCAAGGGACGTATGGCACGCAGGGTACGGCAGCAGCAGCTAATACCCCGGGAGCTCGGTACAATTCGGTCAGCTGGATGAGCAACGGCAAGCTTTACGTCTTTGGTGGCTACGGCTACGCAGCATCTGGTTCAGGTTTCCTGAACGACCTTTGGGAGTACGATACAACTACCGGGAACTGGCGCTGGATAAAGGGCAGCAGTTCAGTGGAGCAAACAGGCACGTATGGAACACAAGGCACGGCAGCAGCTGCCAATACGCCGGGCGCCAGATATTATTCGGTGAGTTGGGAAAGCAGCGGCAAGCTATACCTTTTTGGGGGATATGGCTATGCGGCATCCGGCTACGGACAGCTCAACGACCTTTGGGAATACGATACGGCTACCGGGAACTGGCGCTGGCTGAAGGGCAGCAATGCAGTGAACCAGACAGGCACCTACGGGACCTTGGGCACCCCCGCCGCAGCCAATGCGCCGGGCGCAAGGCAACAATCGGTCAGTTGGGTCAGCAGCGGCAAGCTCTACCTCTTTGGGGGGAATGGCTATGCGGCATCCATTAACGGACAGCTCAACGACCTCTGGGAATATGATACGGCTACGGGGAACTGGCGCTGGCTGAAAGGCAGCAATGCAAAT
>JAYVNR010000241.1:0-10761 GCA_043758305.1 Pedobacter sp.
TGTGCGCCCACCTGGGCTCGAACCAGGGACCAAAAGATTATGAGTCTTCTACTCTAACCAACTGAGCTATAGGCGCTGCTAAACTTGCGTTTTTGCGAGTGCAAACTTAACACAATTTTTTTCCTTTGTAAAGCATTAATCTTAATTTTTTGAGCCTGAAAGCATGGGAAATTTTCATATTTGCATTACATGCAAAATATTAAAAACATCATATTTGATTACGGCAATGTTATTTTCCTGATAGATTTTAAGCGCACACAACAGTCTTTTACAGCACTTGGGATAGACAATGTAGAGCGCTTTTTCTCACATGCCGGTCATAACCCATTATTTGACAAATTTGAAAAGGGAGAAATCACTTCTCAGCAATTTCGTGATGGGGTACGCGATATAACGGGCATTTCAACCTTAACAGATAAGCAAATTGATGATACCTGGAATAGTCTTCTGGTAGGCGTGCCGGCAATAAACCATCAAATATTATTAAGAGCTAAACAAAAATACCGAACCTTCCTGCTAAGCAACATAAATGCTATCCATTACGATTACATAATGGAGTATTTAAAAAAGGAATACAATCTTGATTCTAACGAAGGCTTTTTTGAAAAAACCTATTATTCGCATTTGGTGGGCATGAGAAAGCCGGATGCCAATATTTTTGAACATATACTGAAAAACAGCAGGCTTATACCAGAAGAAACGTTATTTGTAGACGATAGCCCGCAACATTTAAAAACTGCCAAAGAGCTTGGGCTGCAAACCCATTTAATGGCGCAGGGCGATACACTTGAGAAATTTATGCTAAGGTCGGGCTTGCTGGATTAGCCTAGCCCGGCGTATTCAGTTTTTTTAACAGGTCTTCAGAAATATCATCTGAATAAACGCCGTAAGCATTTACAAAAACACCTTTTATATTAAGCTTGTCTGAATTGATACCATATACAATTGCGTTGTCTGCCGGATCTGAAGGGCCTTCAAAACGGTATAGCTCAGCAATCTCAAAATCATCCGGATGAAGGGTAATATTCTGTGTGCTATTGTGAAGCGTACCATTTGCAAGGTTAAAATCTAAAGTAAAACCGCGTTGTTTAAGGTCGTTAAGCGCTTCAACCATTGTTCTATAGTCTCTCATAATATTTCAACAACAAGGTGTTGCAAGTTTTGTTTTGCCTCTTAAGAACCGTTGTTATGTATCAGAAAGCCGTTTCCTTCTTTTCTTTTCCTGTATAATCAATGCAAGCTCTCTCCCCGTTTGCCCGGCAATAGAAGTATTTTCTTCTGCCCGCCTAAACAGATAAGGCATCACGGATTTCAGTGGCCCATAAGGAACATATTTTGCAACATTGTAGCCGGCATGTGCCAGATTAAAGCTTAGGTTATCGCTCATCCCCAACAACTGAGAAAAATAAATATGTGGATGGTTGTTCCTGAGACCAGCTTTTTCCATAAAATCTACCAGAAGTTTACAACTTTCATCGTTATGAGTGCCACATACAATAGCTGTGGATGCTATGTTCTCAATGCAGGCTTTTAAAGCTGAATCATAGGCTGAATCGGTGCCGTATTTATTGTCATGAATTGGCGATGGATAGCCCATTTCTGCTGCCCTGACCCTTTCTTTTTCCATATATGCCCCCCGCACAAGTTTTGCTCCAAGCACAAACCCTGCCGAGGTTGCAAACGCCATATCCGATTGTAGGGATTCGAGCTTGTCGTGCCTGTACAACTGGTAAGTATTGAAAATCAAAGGGCTCTCGCGGTTGTAACGGCGCATCATTTCCAAAGCCAGTTTATCAATTGTGCCTTGTACCCATGATTCCTCTGCATCTATCATCACAGGGACTTCTGCCTGTACTGCCGCCTGGCAGATCATATCCACACGCCCTTTTAATTTAACGTATTCCGCTTTTTCGCTCAGGCTAAGTTGAGTATCCTTATCACGTTTTTCCAATAAGCCCATGCGCCCAACTCCTGTTACTTTAAAAACGGTTAGGGGGATGCGTGAATCGCCTTTGGCTCGGGCAATAGTCCGTATTATTTCCTGCGCAGTCTGGATAAAAATTTTTTCATCCTCCTCGCCCTCCACCGAGTAATCGAGTATAGTGCCCACGTTCCCTTTGGCTAGTTGAGCAATTGCAGGCTCACAGTCCTGAATGTTTTCGCCACCACAAAACTGTTTAAAAATGGTTGATTTAATTGCTCCGTTAACCGGAAGCCCAATCTTTAACGCAAAGTTTGTAACAGGCAGCCCTAATTTAGTTAAAAACCGATTTCCAATTATCCGGAATAGCCAGTAGGCACGGTTAATATCGCCATTAGATTTGCCTTTAAAAGCTATCTCAGTATTATGAAACGATAACTTTTTGCAACTGTGCGATATTTGATCTGGATGAGGCTTGGACATTTGTCAAAAGTAAGTAATTAGGCTTTTCATAATACGCTTGAGAGGAAAAATGCCTTGTATTAGTAAAAATTGGCACACTAATGGCTCTTAGTACTATAACCAAGTCAAACTGGCAATATCAATACTACCTATAAAATGAAAAAGCTCTCAATAATTTTCCTCTTCATAAGCATATTCACCAGCATAAAAGCATTTAGCCAAACTGAAACGGATGCACAGATAGAATTGAAAATCATGCAATCCAAGGCTGCAGAGGAACAATATTTCTCACGCAGGGCATCTATCCAAGCTATAAAAGATTCTACAATCGCTATAAATGGCAATCCAATGGGAATGAATGTTGCACCATCTTCAACAGCTCCAGCCAAGGTTGCTACCAGTCCGGTTAAAACTACAGCTGCTCAAAATTCAATACAATTTCCTAAAAATACCGAGCAACCTATAATTTTAATTCCTGTTGTAACGGAGAGCAAACAAAAAGAAATTTTTGCTTCTACCCCTTAAATTTTAACAAAGCATTTATTCATCCGTATCAATTTCGTCATTGCCTTGGCTGTTGCCCGGCCCTGTATGATATGGAGCGTTTGGATCATTAAACTCGTTGCTTGGTTTAGAATTTGGCCCCGTATATTGGCTCATATCAAGCCCTCCTTCATCATCTTTTCCCTGCCCGCCTATAAGCCCCACTGTAACTTTATTATTATCGCCATCTTGCACCCTTATATCTGTTTCGGGCACAGGATCATACATTATCAATTCATCCGCCGCATCGGCCTTAATGTTTTCTGCGGCAGCGTCAGAGCGTGTGTTTTCTTCTTCTGAAGGCAATGAATTGTGCTGTTCATAAATATTCATAAAACAAAGTTTAAGACTCTTAAGAGCTTATTTAACTAAAATGTTTTACCTATTTACAATTTTCGGTGCGTATAAACATTTTGTAACTTCGCCGCCATGATCAGGTTTACACTCGAAGGAGAATTTATTCCGTTAATACAGTTATTAAAAGCCTGTAATGTTGTGCAAACCGGGGGCGAAGCACAGAACGTTGTTATAGAAGGCCTGGTAAAATATAATGGTGTGGTGGATTATCGCAAGCGGCTTAAAGTAAAACGTGGAGATGTAATAGAATTTGAAAAACATAAAATTGTTGTAGAGTAAATATGGAAACCCTAAGCAGCAACGGACATTCTGTATACTTTGATGACAATTTCATAGAACTAAGCTCATTTCTGGCTCAAGGCAATTACTCTAAAATTTTTTTTCTGGCGGATACCAATACCGAAGAAAAATGCCTTCCCCTGCTTACTGCATCATTAAAAAACCTGCCCGAATATGATATAATCGAAGTTGACCCCGGCGAAGAAAATAAGAATATTGATTATTGCATTGGCATCTGGCGGATGTTGCTTGACTTTGGTGCCGACCGCAACAGTTTGCTGATAAATGTTGGTGGGGGTGTGGTTACAGATATGGGCGGCTTTGCAGCTTCAACCTACAAACGAGGGATAGATTTTGTGCAGGTGCCTACCACGCTGCTCGCCCAGGTAGATGCATCAGTTGGCGGAAAGACCGGGATTGATATGGCAGGAGTTAAAAACATCATAGGCACTTTTACGCAGCCTAAAGCTGTATTTATATGCACTGATTTTTTAAAAACACTCGATAACAGACAGATCATATCTGGTTTTGCCGAAGTGATCAAGCATGGGCTGATTTACGATAGGGCATATTTTGAATTGCTGAAAGAAGCTGGCCCTTTAAATATCTCTCCAGAACTGATTCACCGTTCTGTTGAAATAAAAAACGAAGTGGTACTAGCAGATCCTTTAGAACATGGGCTTAGAAAAATCCTGAATTTTGGGCATACTATCGGCCATGCCATAGAGAGCTACTCTTTGCTGCACGATAAAAAACACGCACTGTTGCATGGAGAAGCATTAGCCATTGGGATGATCTGTGAAGCCTATCTTTCTAATAGGCACAACAATTTAGGCAGTGCAGAGTTAGATAGAATTGTTGTTTATATCCGTGAGGTATTTCCGGGCTATAAATTAAGCATTAATAGTTACCCCGATTTATTGGAGCTTATGCAGAACGATAAGAAAAATAACAATGAGAACATTGGCTTTTCTTTATTGCAGCAAATTGGCAAATGCACTTTTAACCATTATTTAGATGTAGGGCAGATTAAAGAAAGCCTTGATTTCTATGTTGATCTATAAATGAGCGGTACGTTTACGGGGCGAGATTCGGCAGTAATTATTCTTTTCAGTTTTGTAATACTGCTGGCATTTGTTGAAATGTTCTTCAGCTATTTCCACGATCGTAAGTATTACAAAAAAAAGGATACATGGAGCAATGTTTACCTGATGGGGATGGCTTTCCTGATGAATCTTGCCACCAAAACCACTACCTTTTTTTTGTTGGAATACACGTATCAGTTTAGGCTATTTACCATCCAAAACGTTTACCTGTACTGGTTTTTGCTAATAATTGCAGAAGATTTTTTATACTGGGCCTTACATGCCCTGGGCCACTTTTCGCGATTTTTTTGGGCTATACACGTAACCCACCATTCTTCAGAACACTTTAACCTCACTACAGGCTTTCGCTCAACAGTTTTTGAGCCACTTTACAGGATGTTTTTTTATGCCCCCTTAGCGCTAATGGGCTTTACTGCGGTCGATATTTTATTTTGTTACCTTATTACACAGATGTATGGCAATATTGTGCATACCCAGGCTATTAAAAAGCTGCATCCTGTAATTGAATATATTTTTGTTACTCCCTCTCACCATCGGGTGCACCATGCAAGCAATGTGAGGTACTTAGACCGTAACATGGGGATGATGCTAATTTTATGGGACAGGTGGTTTGGCACTTTTCAGGCCGAAACGGAGGAGGAAAAAGTAAAATACGGCCTTACAAAACAGCCCGAAGATATGGGGCCGGTTAACATCATCTTCCACGAATTTATTGCTATATCTAAAGACATAAAATCTGTACCAAGCCTGGTTGAAAAAATAAAATATATTTTCTTTGCCCCAGGCTGGAGCCATGATGGCTCAACACAAACCGCCAGGGAGATGCGCAAAAGCTGGGCTGATAAAAGCTCCTCCTAAATTCATCAGCATTTCATCCTTCAATTGTAATTTTATCATTCCTCTAACTTTTTAGAGATAAAATACGTTTATCCTACAATATAGTGGGCTTATAATATGCATTCCAATAAATTACTGGTATTATTTTTCTTTATTGCAAGCGTATTTGGATGCTTTTTTTATCAGCCTTTGGTGGCACAAAATATTTCTAATGAAGGGACAGAATTTTACGCTGTATTCCCTACCCACGTAGAAAGTCAAAGACGCCTAGCCGATTACACCATTTTTATTACAGGCAAGCAGGATTCTAAGGTTATTGTAAGCGTAGGGAACTTCTCGCAACAATTTAACACAACAGCCAACGTAGTTACGCCCATTTTAATACCCAGAAACGCTGCTTATATCAATGATTTTGAGAAAAACAATGTTCTTTCTAACCGGGCTATACATGTTTCTGTAGTGCCGGGGCAGCCTAAAGTGGTGGTTTATGGCCACATTTTTGCCGGTGCACGGTCAGCCGCTTCGCTTATTTTGCCAATAGAGGCAATGGGGCAACAATATTTTACAATGAATTACACCAATAACCCTAATGATGGCGGTGATAATTTTATTGTAATTGCTGCCACTGAAGACAATACAAGGGTCTTTTTGCGCCGCAATGGAACTGCCTTTGCCACAATAGACCTTAAAAAAGCAGGCGATGTTTACGAATACCTTTCTACCGGCGATCTTACCGGGACGGAAGTAATTGCAGACCCGATAACGTCTGGTTGTAAGCGGTTTGCAGTATTTTCTGGCAATACCAATGTTTTAATAACTAGCCCAAACTGCGTTGGAACTAATATTCAGGGCTCTGATCCCTTGTACCAGCAAAATTATCCGGTAGAAAGCTGGGGAACATCCTATGGGTTTATACCGTTTAGCTCTGTTACTCCTGCCGGAGCCGCAACACGAACCAGCGGAAGTTACTTTAGGGTCCTGGCAAAAGACAATGGCACACAGGTGCAGGTTAATGGCACTTTGGTAGCAACATTAAGTGCCGGACAATATTACCAGCCAGCCAGCCCTTCAACCGTTGCCAGTATTATAACTGCCAGTAAGCCCATTGCTGTTGCACAATATGCCCTGTCGCAAAGTTGTCAGGGAGGCGGCGCTTTCGGTGATCCGGATATGGTTATCCTGAACCCTATTGAATATAATATCAAAAATATTACGGTTTACTCTTCAACTAAAGAATTAATTGTAGAGCAATACCTCAACATACTCATTAAAACATCGGCAGCAGCTTCATTTAAAATAAATGGGAAAGGGGTTGCGGGCTTCAGGGCTTTGCAGAACTCAGCTTATTCTTATTTACAGCTTAGCCTTAACAGCTATGGCACAACAGATTTTGTTTTATCTGCCGATGAGGGCTTTAATGCCATTGCTTATGGATTTGGCGATAAAGAATCGTACGCATATTCCGCAGGCACAAATTTAGCGTCCAGCCAGTTTATCACCGCAGTTCACAACAATCGCACAGAAGAGCTTAGCGCAGCCTGTACAAAACAGGACTTTGAATTTAAGCTTGTACTGCCGGATATAGCCAACCGTATAACCTGGTAATTTGATTCTGACCCGGCTTTTGTGCAAAACAGCCCACAGTTTACAGCTGTTACCCGCAACGGAAAAACGTTATATGAATATTTCTATCCCAAGCCTCAGATTTTTAAAACGCCCGGACAACGAAAAATAAAAGTACTGGCACTATACAGCGCCGGGGCATGTTATACAAATGAGCAGGAGATAAATTTCATTTTTGATGTGTACGACCCTCCTGAAGCCCAGTTTTCTGTTGCTGCTTATGCCTGCGCTCAGGCTCCGGTTACCTTTACCGATGCAAGCATTTCTAATGGCAAAGCTATCGTGAAATGGAATTGGGATTTTGGCGATGGTACTTATTCCTCAGCACAAAATCCCCTGCACACCTATTCTGCACCCGGCACTTATACTGCTATGTTAAGCGTAGATAATGGCACAGGCTGTGCCAGCAACGTATATTCACAACAAGTAATCATACGCACGCAGCCAATTGCAAGCTTTACTATTCCACAGGCCAATTGTAATAGCTTCGAACTTTCATTCAGCAATTCTTCTGATGGCTCTGATGGTACATTGGTTAAATGGATTTGGGATTTTGGAGATAAAACAATTATAGAGCGCAGCACCGGCGATCCGTTTGTGCATACTTTTCCGGGTTTTGGAAACTACACCGTAAAACTAACGGTGGTTAACAGCAATGGTTGCGAAAGCAGCCCCTTTACCGCCACCGTAAAAGTTTTTGCTCCAATGCTTGATGCGGGCCCAGACCTATCTATTTTACGGGGAGGCCAAACACCTTTAAAGATTACAGCGGTAGGAAATAACATAACCTACAAATGGTCGCCCTCTTCCGGGCTGGATTTTGATAATGTAAAAGAGCCAATTGCATCCCCATTGCAAGACACAAAGTACACTGTTACCATAACAACAGACGAGGGCTGCCAGTTAACCGATTATGTGAATGTTAGCGTGATAGAAAGCTTTGTAGTGCCAAATACATTTACCCCTAACGGCGATGGCGTAAATGATGCCTGGAATATTTTATACCTGGATACCTTTACCGATGCGCAGGTTTCTATCTACAACCGGTATGGCGAACAGTTATTTTCATCTATCGGTTATTCCATACCATGGGATGGCAGGTTTAAGGGAAATAGCCTCCCGGTAGGCACATATTATTATGTGATCAATCCCGGGCACGGTTTCAAATTATTTTCCGGATCGGTAACCATTATCCGTTAGCCATGCTTTGAAATAATTTATTAAATACTAATGCGTTTAAACTTAACTTATGTATAATTGCCTATCTAAATCTCACAACGTTTCTTACAGTTAAGAGATGAAGAAATATATACTATCTGTTATCTTTCTGGGAGTTTTTAGTTGTGCTTTTAGCCAGCAACGGCCTCAATACACCCAATATATTTTCAATAATTACATCCTGAACCCTGCCCTTTCCGGGATTGAAAACTATACCGACGTAAAAGCGGGTTACCGCAACCAATGGCATGGCCTGGAAGGAGCACCCGTTACAACTTATTTTTCTATTAATGCTCCTCTCGGTAGTAAGTTTATCAATGGCAGTGCTACCGCCACTCCCGAAGGAGGAAACAATCCAATGAACCGCAGTTATGTACAAGATTACATGGCTTCAGAACCCCATCATGGCATCGGGCTTCATGGTGTTGTAGATAAAACCGGACCGTTAAGCCGCACCGATATAAATGCTACTTACGCTTACCATTTAGGCTTAACAAGCAGATTGAATGTTGCTGTAGGTGTAGCAGTCGGAATTTCTAAAATAGATCTGGATGTTAGCAAAATAACTCTAGAAAATAGCGTAGACCCTGCAATTATTGCCGGTCAGAATAACCGGGTAAAACCGGATGCTAGTGCCGGGATCTGGGTATATGGGCCACGTTATTTTTTAGGGGTCGCCGCTCAGCAGCTTTTAGGCCAGAGCATTAGTTTTACCAATGATAATAAATACGATCAGGGCAAGCAGGTGCCTCATATATTTGCAACTGCGGGCTATAAAATTTTCCTGGGTGAGGACATTGCAGCAATACCATCTCTAATGTTAAAATATGTTTCGCCAGCACCCGTCTCGCTTGATGCGAATATGAAGCTTGCTTTCCGTGATAGGTTTTGGATAGGTGGCAGCTACAGAAAAAACGATTCTTTTTCTGCTTTGGCTGGCTTTAACATCAGCTCTTTGTTCAGCCTGAGCTACTCGTATGATTTTACAACCTCAGCGCTTCGTACTGTTAGCGATGGCTCGCACGAAATTGTGCTTAGCCTGTTGCTCAACAACCGTTATAAAGTTACCTGCCCTCAAAAAACTTTTTAATTTCAATAGATAGAATTATTCTATCGCTTTTCCTTTCATGGCATGGCTGATGGCGTGATCCATAAGGCGCTCTGCAAAAGGACGGGTATACTCGTTTACTTCTTCAATATTTTTCAAAATCTGGTCTTTATCAGATGATTGGAGCGAGGTTTTTAACGCAGCCAGATATTGGCGTGTTTCAGCAATTTCCTCTTCAGAAAGAAAGGAATTGTTTTTTTCCAAAAACCGCTCTACTGTATAGATCATTTGCTCTCCCTCTGTACGGGCTTCGATAACCATGCGCTGGCTAACATCCTCTTTAGCATGTTCTATACTATCTAACAA
This sequence comes from Pedobacter sp., assembly GCA_043758305.1. GTDB lineage: Bacteria > Bacteroidota > Bacteroidia > Sphingobacteriales > Sphingobacteriaceae > JAQSWM01. The sequence continues at coordinate 9,761 of JAYVNR010000241.1, forward strand.
CATTTGCTCCACATCCTCATCTGTAATGCCATATGTAGGCTTAACTTCTACTTCCTGTTTTGTGCCAGAGCGCAGTTCAACTGCCTGCACAGTTAAAATACCATCGGCATTAAGCAAAAAGTTAATATCTACTTTCGGGAAGCCCGCAGGCATAGCGGGGATACCTTTAAGGTCGAATTCGGCTAGTTTGCGATTTTCTTTCACTAAATCCCGCTCACCCTGATAAACAGAAATTTTCATGTTTACCTGTCCATCAACCGATGTGGAGTATTGCCGGCCAGCTTTGGTTGGCACCTTTGCATTTCGAGGAATAATGATATCCATTAAACCGCCCATCGTTTCAATTCCAAGAGAAAGCGGAGTTACATCAAGAAGTAAAATATCAGTACGGTTGCCAGATAAAATATCTGCCTGAATGGCTGCGCCCAAAGCAACAACCTGATCGGGATTGATCTGGTCATGAACCGGGCGCTGAAATAACTCTGCAACTCTTTGTTTCACTAATGGGGTACGGGTTGAGCCGCCAACCATGATAACTTCGTTTATATCCTGAACGGTTAAGCTGGCATCTTGCAATGCATTCTTGCAACAGATAATGGTTTCTTCCACCTTGCCCGCAATCAGCTCCTGAAACGTGATTTTGGTTATAGCGCAAGGTATTTCTCCTACACTATCATTGAATATATTTTGAGAGGTAAGCGCAATTTTAGCATCTTCTGCCTTCAATCGAAGTTCCTGAAGCATTGCCGCATCGATATTATTTAAATCCAGCTGATTTTGCTCAATCCAGTAATTTAGGATAGCCCGGTCGAAATCATCCCCGCCAAGAAAAGTGTTCCCGTTTGTAGATAACACTTCAAAAATACCGTTCTGTATACGAAGAATAGAAACATCAAAAGTGCCCCCGCCTAAGTCGTAAACAGCGATAGTTTTTTCATCTTCCGGGTTTAGGCCAATGCCATAAGCAAGGCTGGCAGCAGTTGGCTCATTCACAATACGCA
>JAYVNR010000242.1:0-3473 GCA_043758305.1 Pedobacter sp.
TTTGAGGTTTTGAAAGATCATGCTTCAATTATTTCCACTTTAGAGGATGGTAAAGTTGTGATCAGGAATGGCAAGGAAAGCCAGAGCATGTTTATAAAAGGCGGTGTGATTGAGGTTATCCAAAACAAGATAATTGTTCTGGCAGAAGGCATAGGCCACTAAGCATAAATAAACTATTTTACTAAAGCCAGAGATGGGCCCATCTCTGGCTTTTATTTTTTAAAATTTTTTCTCCGTAGGCTCATTTTTAGGCAGAAATATAGCAATCATTTTATGCCAGACTAATTTTCATACCGTATACCAATATCAACTTTGGTATAAATATGCCAAATGTATATGCTACAAAACAGCGTTTAAACAAAATCCTGTTTGTTTTTGAACCCGTATCCCGAAATTTATATCTGATTCAAAATAAAAAAAAAACCTGTTGGCATATCTTACTCAAGTGCCTATCTTAAAGGAAATAAACCAAGCTGCCTTTCGGGATGATTTTATAACCCTTTTGAACAGCAACAATTAGATTTTACAGGAGCATAAATCCAGGCTTTTTTTATACGTATAAACTTTATCAAAAAACATGAGCCCTTCATCAGAGAATGCTGAACAAGTTGAGCTGAACCGTTACAGCAAAACCCTTACGCAAGACCCTACGCAACCCGCCGCTCAGGCTATGCTGTATGGGATTGGCCTCACTGATGAGGATATGCAAAAAGCGCAAGTTGGCGTTGCAAGCATGGGTTACGATGGCAACACCTGTAACATGCACCTCAACGACCTTGCTAAATTAGTAAAGCAGGGAATTTGGGAGGAAAATTTGGTAGGCCTGATATTTCATACCATCGGTGTAAGCGATGGCATGAGCATGGGCACCGATGGTATGCGCTATTCATTAGTAAGCCGCGATGTAATTGCCGATTCAATTGAAGCAGTTTGCGGTGCACAATATTATGATGGCCTTATTACCCTACCGGGATGCGACAAAAATATGCCGGGCTCTGTTATTGCAATGGGCAGATTGAACCGCCCATCAATTATGGTATATGGTGGCACCATAAAACCAGGCCATTACAAAGGCGAAGACTTGAACATAGTGTCGGCATTTGAAGCATTGGGCCAAAAAATAGCGGGGCAGATCAGTCCCGAAGATTTTTTAGGCGTAGTTAAAAATGCCTGCCCAAGCGCTGGTGCCTGTGGCGGCATTTACACTGCCAATACCATGGCTTCGGCTATTGAAGCGATGGGAATGAGCCTTCCTTACTCATCTTCAAATCCGGCTTTAAGCCCTGATAAACAAGCTGAATGCTTAGCAGCAGGAAAAGCCATTAAAATACTTTTAGAAAAAGATATAAAGCCAAGCGATATCATGACCCGCGAAGCTTTTGAAAATGCGATAGTTGTGATTATGGTGCTGGGAGGATCTACAAATGCTGTATTGCACCTCATCGCCATGGCAAAAAGCGTAGATGTAAAACTTACGCAAGATGATTTTCAGGCAACAAGCAACCGCATACCAGTTCTGGCAGACATGAAGCCAAGCGGCAAGTATATGATGGAAGACCTGCACAAAGTTGGCGGCGTGCCCGCTGTGATGAAATACTTGTTGAAAAAAGGCTTATTGCATGGCAACTGCTTAACAGTAACCGGGAAAACAATCGCGGAGAATATGCAGGATATCCCAGAGCTGGATTTTGAAACACAAAAAATCATTTTGCCCCTGGAGAACCCTATCAAAGCTACAGGCCACTTACAGATTTTATATGGCAATCTGGCAGAAGGCGGAAGCGTAGCAAAAATATCGGGCAAAGAAGGGGAGCGCTTTGAAGGCCCGGCACGTGTTTTTGATGGTGAATTTGACTTGATCCATGGCATACAAAGCGGACGGGTGAAAGATGGCGATGTGGTAGTAATCCGCAATATCGGTCCCAAAGGCGCACCCGGTATGCCCGAGATGTTGAAGCCAACCAGTGCGATTTTCGGAGCGGGATTAGGAGCTTCAGTTGCACTTATTACTGATGGGCGGTTCTCAGGCGGAACTCACGGTTTTGTAGTTGGGCACATCACTCCCGAAGCATTTGATGGCGGCTTAATTGCTTTTGTTAAAGATAACGACACCATAGAAATAGATGCGGTGAAAAGATTGATGACGTTAAAAGTATCCGAAGAGGAAATCTCCGCTCGCCGGGCTAACTGGGCACAACCAGAATTGAAAGTAAAGAAAGGCCTTTTATATAAATACGCAAAAACAGTTTCTACTGCCGCAGAAGGTTGCGTTACTGATGAATGAAATAAGTAAAAAAGTTATAAGTATTAAGTTATAAGCTTGGGGCTGGACTTAAAACTTAAGACCTACAACTTAAAAACTTAAAAGATGGAACTAGCAGAAAAAGAATTGAACACCGTTGCAGAAAAAAAAGAAACAATTGAAGTTTCTGGTTCTGTAGCCTTGTTAGAAGCACTGATCGCCGAAGGCACCGATACCATTTTTGGATATCCTGGCGGAGCGATCATGCCCATATACGATGCATTGTACGATTACAATAATAAATTGGAACACATCCTCGTGCGCCACGAACAGGGCGGCATTCACGCTGGCCAGGGCTATGCCCGTTCTTCAGGCCGTGTGGGCGTAGTGTTTGCAACCAGTGGCCCGGGCGCAACCAACCTCGTTACAGGTTTGGCTGATGCACAAATTGATAGTACACCGCTTGTTTGCATCACCGGACAGGTTTTTGCACATTTATTAGGCACCGATGCTTTTCAGGAAACGGATGTGATAAACATTACCACCCCTGTAACCAAATGGAACTACCAGGTTACTGATGCTACAGAAATCCCAGAAGTTATTGCAAAAGCATTTTACATTGCAAAAAGCGGAAGGCCAGGCCCTGTGCTGATAGATATTACCAAAAACGCACAAATCCAAAAATTTGATTTTGAAAAATATGTGCAGTGCAACCATATCCGCAGCTATAGGCCTAAGCCTATTATACGGAAAGAATATGTGCAACAAGCTGCCGATTTAATCAACAGTGCTAAAAAGCCTTTTGTTATCTGGGGGCAAGGCGTGCTTTTGGGAAGTGCCGAACAAGAATTCAAAGCATTTGTGGAAAAAAGCGGTATCCCATCTGCGTGGACTATTTTAGGAGCTGGTGCAATACCAACAGATCACCCGCTCAATGTTGGCATGCTGGGGATGCACGGCAATTACGGCCCGAATGTTTTGACCAACGAATGCGATGTGCTCATCGCAATCGGAATGAGGTTTGATGATCGTGTTACCGGCCGTTTAGACAAATATGCCAAGCAAGCACAAATTATCCATTTGGATATCGACCCTTCGGAGATAGATAAAAACGTTAAATCTACTGTACCGGTTTGGGGCGATTGCAAAGAGACTCTCCCACTTTTAACTGAGATGATTGATGCCAAAAAACATACAGAATGGCTTGCCAAATTCAACGATTATACCCGTC
>JAYVNR010000243.1:0-3451 GCA_043758305.1 Pedobacter sp.
TCGAATAAATTTCCAGGCCCATACCACTTTCCGCCCTCATGTTGAGAAATATATGACTGATCTGGCCGCTCGCGAAGGCTTAACAGTTTAATTGCATGTACCCAGATACCTGAAGTAATCAATGCTTGTGTAGCTCTCAAACTTGTTTGAATTCCTTTATTATACTTAAAAATTGCGCTCAGCGCACCAAACCCTACAATGCCATAAATTCCTGCATTGCTTCCAAGTTGAGTAATTTTTGGAGAAACATAATTTATAATGCTGCTTTGGCTTCTTTTAGGCCCTGCCCATTCATCTATTTCGCTATCAAAGTTTATTAAAGCAGCTGTAGATACGGCAATTGCTGCGGTTGCAAACCATTCATTCTTAGTAAAATGGAAAGGGGCGACAGCTTGTTGAACAATATTGTGAGCCAGTGATGGGATATAACCGTTTTTAGAATTAGGCGAAACTGCACTATCTGCCCTGTAAGTTGAAGCATCCCTTACCTCAGCCTTAGGAGTTTGGCTAAAACAAGTAAGTGAAGCAAAAAAAAGGATAGAAATATTAAACGTTTTCCATAATATCTGCACAGGTTAAAGATTGTATTATTATTATGGATATACAAATTAAGAAAAGCTCTTAAATACCAATAAAAAATTCCTGTTTGTAGCCAGTGGCTACAAACAGGAATAACTGTAATGCTTTCCTGAAATAAAACCGATATTTATGCCAGCCTAACATCAAGGCTATTAGTGGCACTAATATGCCAGTGCCCTGCCCATCCTTCTCGCCAATACTTCATCCAGCCTGTACACGTCCGGGCGCACTTTTACCTGTCCGCTTTCATCTAAAAAAGCCGTAAGGTAATCTATGTACACGGGCACTTTTGGGCTTAATGAAACATCCCGCAAGGTTGGATTAGCTTCATCCATTTCCTTCTGTATAGTATTGAATTTTTGTCCATCTCCATAGAGGGCACGTGCAAGCTCCATTGGCTGTTCAAGTCGCACACAGCCGTGGCTTACGGCACGTACATCTAAATCAAAAGGCTTTTTAGCAGGGGTATCGTGCAAATACACCGAGCTTGCATTTACAAACTGGAACTTTATTTTGCCCAAAGCATTTCCCTCTCCGGGAGCCTGTTTGAACGAATACTGTGAAACATCTGCCCCCGACCAATCTATCGCATCAGCATCTACCGGATTACCAGATTTGTCAGAAACTTCAATATTGCTATTGGCGAGATAGTATGGGTCTTCCATTGCCTTTTTAGAGATTTCCCCTTTCGCGATGCTTTCCGGTATATTCCATTCAGGGTTAACCTGTGCATTATAGATTTCGCTATTTAATTGTGGAGTAGTATGGTTGTGAGGCCGCACCGAGCCGTCGCTCTCATCGTAATCGGCATCCGCATATTCTTGCTCCGGGCCTTTGCCAACGCAGACTTTCATGGTTAGTGCAATTTTTCCCTTATTTACATATTTAAGCATATAATCGGCAATATTTACATACACATACCTGTCTGATGTGGGCTTATTCTGCCAACGAAGGCGCTCTAAGCTAAGTGCTATGGCTTTTCTGCTTTGTTCTGAACCGCTTTTTTGAGCCAGTGCTTCCTGCAATTTGATGTACTGCGGGTCTTTAGGCTGGATGCTGTCTAAATATTCTTTTAAATTGGTTACAGCAAGCACATTGCGCATAAAGGCACTATCGGGCTTGGCAGTTTTCATGTAATAGCGGGCAAAAATCTTACGGGGGTTTACCATGCCATACTTCATTATAGTAGCATATTTAACCAGAGAGTTTGCAGATAGCAGCTCAATTTTTGCAATGGTTTTATAGGCTTCATCCACGTTTTTAATGCCTTTTTTATCGTAGAGCTTATTGATAAGGGGCTGCAATTCTGTGTAATTGAAAATCTCCGGGTTCAAGCCATGTGAAGATGCCTGCTGATAGCGTTGCAACATTGCTTTTAGCTGTTCGCCATCCGTGAAATGAACGATAAAATACGGCTCATATTCGTTCTGACGATAGAAATCCTGAATAAGGGATGAATTGCTTAAATTATCCTTCTGTTCTTCAAGCAAAGTTTTAAAAACTTTATAATAGGCTCCTGAATCAACATTCTTATAAACTTTATTTTTTGTTTGCTTAAATAATATTGCACCTATATCAGACCTGGATTTTTTACAGGATTGGCTGATAAAGGCTAAAAAAGCTAAAAAAATCAAGAGTTGCTTTACTGTTATTTTCATGTGAATTAAAGTTTGTACGGTTTATTTTTGTTTTTTCGGGCGATAAGGTATATTTGCGCTCCCGATAATTAATCAGGTAAACCAAATAATATGCCTTTAGTTTGCACACATTGCGTACATTTTTGCCACCGCCATCATTGCGGAAGGTAATTGTACGTTTCTACGTGAAACGGGTATTGTATTAAAATTTGGCCTGATTATAAAATAACACATGCAAACACTAAAAATTGCCATCCAGAAATCCGGAAGGCTAAACGAAAAATCTGTAGCGCTTCTTAAAAATTGCGGTTTAACCTTCGAAAATTATAAAAGTTCGCTTATATCCCCGGTTTCCAATTTTCCCTTAGAAATATTGTTCCTTCGGGATGATGATATCCCTGAATATGTGCAGGATGGCATCGCCGATTTAGGCATAGTTGGAGAAAATGTAATTACAGAAACAGAAGTAGATGTAGCCTATTTACAAAAACTGGGGTTTGGCAAATGTTCGCTCAAGATTGCAATCCCTAATAACAGCAACATCCAGAGCCTGGGCGACTTAGAAGGAAAAGCGATTGCTACTTCCTACCCTGTAATCCTAAAAAAATTCCTGAAAGAAAATAAGCTCAAGGCTGATATACGCACTATTTCCGGTTCGGTGGAGATTTCTCCCGGCTTAGGCATGAGCGATGCAATTTGCGATCTGGTTTCTACAGGGGGCACTTTAAAAAGCAATGGATTGCGCCCTTTTGCTGATGTTTTATCATCAGAAGCAGTACTGATTGGAAGAAAAGGAAATGAAAATGACCTTCTTGTTGCAGAGCTGATACAACGTGTGCAATCGGTTTTACGGGCTAATGAAACTAAATATGTTGTGCTGAATATAAAGCGCAAAAACCTCTCCGCTATTACTGCATTATTGCCAGGTATAAAAAGCCCTACAGTTGTGCCTTTAGCGGAAGAAGGTTGGGTGGCGGTACATACCGTAATACCAGAGCGTGATTTTTGGGGCAAAATAAATGAACTTAAAGCCGCTGGCGCAGAAGGAATCGTAGTGCTCCCTATAGAGAAAATTATTTTATAAAGCATTATGTTCAGCACTTACCAATATCAAAACCTTAGTGCAGCTGAAATAGAAAAACTAATCAGCCGCAATGCTGATTCAGATAACGAAGTCCGCAAAAGTGTGGAAGCAATTATCGAAAAGGTAAAAAGCCAGGGCGATAAAGCTTTGA
>JAYVNR010000244.1:0-3445 GCA_043758305.1 Pedobacter sp.
ACCAGGGTTCTTCGTACTGTGAATAAAGGCTCTGTAGCTGATCTTTTTGAAGTAAGGGCAAAAGCCAGTTTAAAACCGCTTTCTTTTAATTTCTTAATCGCTGCATCATTCCACAAACCGAAGGGGTAGGCAAAATAATCGATTTTTTGACCAATAATATCTTCAAGTTTTTTACGGGGTTTTACGAGTTGTTTTTCCCAGTCAGCAGCATTGTATTTGGTCACCATATGATGATCCCAGGTATGGCTGCTAACCACATTACCCTCAGCTGCAAGTTGTTTAATTTGTGCAGTGGTCAGGTAATGAGGTCTGTTCATGGAAACTGTCATCACGAAAAAAACTCCTTTAAAATGATATTTATCCAGCTCTTTTTTCCCTATCGTAAACTGCTCTTCATCTGTATCATCGAAGGAAATCATGACAGGCTTTGCAGGTAGTGGCCCACCAAAAGCCAGGTAATTATAGAGCTGCTCAGGCAAAATTGTCTTATATCCATTATCTGATAATGCTTTCATTTGAGCAGCAAAATCAGCAGGTACAACCTCATAATCTCTTGTTTTTTTGCCAGGTGCCAGAGCTCTTATATGGTGGTAGCACAGTATGGGCACCTGCTTACGGGCAAATATTACAGCTGCAGAAGCGATTTCCTGTTGCTGAAGGTGCATAGACTCAGGTAAATTATTAAGACTGATTACTGGCTTAATTAATCTTTCAGCAGCATGGGTGACTGAACCAAGTAAAAGGAGTGTTCCGGCAATCAGGAAAAAAGAATTCTTCATGTACAACAAGGATATTTATGAATCAATGAATAACGTCAAACTTATTCATATAAAAAAACAGTAGAGAAGCTCTAATTACAATAATGACGATGATTTTCTAACCGGGATTTTGTTTATTGAAAAGATTTTAAATTTATACTTCATTCACTCAGGCAGTTATTGCCAGAATTTTATAAAGCAGAAAGAGGATCGGTAATACCGACCCTCTTTAATGGCTAATAAAATCATGTCATACTACTAAAAAAGCGAATTGAAATTTTAAAGGCGAATATGCCTGTTGAACCTGGTTTCTACTTTTTACTAGCTTTAAAACGCTTGTCCGGAGTGCCATCTTTTTTCAAGGGCTGTTTGTTTTTCTTAAAACGCATGTCTTTTGACCCATTTTTCTTGGTCTGCCCAATAGAGATGCCTGCTGAGCCTATGCAAATACAAACAAGGGCAATTGCTGCAATAAATTTTTTCATATTATTTAGTTTAGGGTTTCAATGAATAACCTATTAATATTAAATAAATTAAAACTGATTTACAACAACAAACAGTAAACCCAATGTATCAAAGAAGAGGCTTTTTATTAAGGGCTGCAGCCACAGTTACAGCCCTAACAATTATTAGGATCAGGCAGTTAAATTTACCTGAGAATATGCTATTTGCAGAGAATAAAATTAAATCAGGGAGCTTTGACCATGATACCCGGCCCCATACTTCAGCAACAGGAGAGCCAGTTAACGTTGCCGATGTCATGGCCCTGGTTTTAAACCAGATTCATGCAGGGCCTATTAAAGACACAGTAGACACCTTAAAATCTGGCAGCCCTGATATGATCGTCACAGGTATCATAAGTACCATGTTTCCTACAATTGAAATTATAGAAGAGGCAAGGAGACTGAACGCTAATTTTATTATTGCCCATGAACCAAGTTTCTACAATCATACCGATGATAAGAGTTGGGTTGCTAAAAATACAGTACTCTCTGAAAAACTGGCATTACTTGAGAAGTATAAGATTGCAATCTGGAGGCTCCATGATAACTGGCATAGGAATATTCCGGATGGTATTAGCCGGGGGTTTTTAGAAACTACCGGTTGGCTCGAATTTAATCAGGCAGTTAAACCTGTTTTTACTATTCCCTCAGTTCGTCTGGCAGATCTGGTTACGCATCTGAAGGTAGCTCTAGGCATTTCACATCTTCGTGTAATTGGTGACCTTGACCAGGCATGCAGGAAAATTGCTATTTCTCTGGGTGCTGCCGGTGGACAGCGACAGATTACACTTGTAGAAACAGAGAAACCTGATGTACTGATTGTAGGGGAATCAAATGAATGGGAAACACCTGAATATTTTCGCGATTCACAAAAACTGGGTTTTAAAACTGCCTATATTATTCTTGGCCATTCAGTCAGCGAAGAACAGGGCATGCGCTGGTTTGCCACCTGGCTTCAGCCCAAACTTCCTGAATTAAAAATTACGCATATCGCATCAGGTGACCCCTTTAAATGGCTTTGACATGCATATCAAGATGGCTACCCGCAAAATTAGGTGCTGATCTCGCTAGCTATGCTTAAATTGCGGCTTTACTAAGATCAGTTGAGATATTTTATACATATAGCCTATGATGGCGGCCACTACAGGGGCTGGCAGAGGCATCCCGGGGTTTTAAGTGTACAGGAAGTACTGGAAATCTGTATTTCCAGCATCTTTAAAACTCCTTTAGAGATAATAGGCTGTGGTAGAACTGATGCCCAGGTTCATGCCTCCCAATTTTTTTTTCATGTAGATATCGGGCAACCCTGGGATTTTGATCTACTGTTCAGGCTAAATAAGATTTTGCCAAATAATATCGCCGTATTCGATATAATACCAGTAGAGGGTAAACCACATGCTCGTTTTGATGCTTTCAGTAGAACCTATGATTATTTTATTCATCGGTATAAAGATCCGTTCCTGAGTCAGTATAGTTCACTATACCTAGACCCTTGCCTTGATCTTGAGAAAATGAATTCGGCTGTTAAACTTTTACCACTTTATGATGATTACCGGGCATTCTGTAAAAGCCCTCTAAAATATGAACATACTATTTGCCATATATCAGCAACAAGCCTGTCAGCAAGCTCAAATGAAGATAAAATTCATTTTCAGATCAGTTCAAACAGATTTCTGAGTGGTATGATCCGGATCATTATGGCTAACCTTCTGGCCATCGGGATGGGTGAACTCAGCCTGGATGAATTCACCAGCTATTTTGAAAGTAAAGAAAACCCTTCTATTTTAAAACCTGCCTATCCTGAGGGCTTATTTTTGTCAAAGGTTACCTACCCCTATCTTAACCTCCCAGGCAAAAGTAGTTTTGCTTCTTACTTTGAATCACAAAATCCGGAAAACTGGCTGCCTGTTGGTTAAGTGTACAAGCTATCTTGTCTGCGGCAAGCAAAGGCCTGGCAGTTAGTTCCAGGTTATAAACGCTCGGCCACATGCATATAGAGTAACTCCTTAATCTTCAATATTAAACATCCAGCGAATTCCAAAGCGGTCAGTAAATTCACCATACCAGGCGCCCCAAAACTGTTTTTCAAGTGGCATATCTACTTGACCCTGAGCAGAGAGCTCGTTGAAGATTGACTTTCCCTTTTCAAGCCCTTTCATTCCGATTGACAGGCTAGTATTATTA
>JAYVNR010000245.1:0-3441 GCA_043758305.1 Pedobacter sp.
TTCTGGTATCCAAAATATAAAAGTGCCAGGGCTACAATTGCAATTGCAATTGCTGCCAGGCTAGTTTGATTTTCTTTGATAAATTTCCCTGTAACATTAGCCTCAGGGGGAGTATCTATATTTTTTTTAGGTGCTTTGGCAATAGTTTCTTTGTGGGTTGTAGCCATTTTTATTAAAAATTAAAGTTTGCAAAAATACAGTTTTAAGTGTTAGTATCAACCCTCTTATTAATTATCGTTCAGGAGCTCATAAAAATGGAAAAACGCATCCCAAATAAGTAAATTTGACTTCTTTTATGTGGTTAAAAAACTTATCTGCTATTAATTTCAAAAATTATGCTGGTGTAGAGCTTGAATTTTCTGCTGCGGTAAATGCTTTTACAGGCGATAATGGTGGCGGAAAAACCAATTTATTAGATGCTATACATTATCTTTCTTTGTGCAAAAGCTATTTTAACCCAATAGATACGCAACAAATTAAACAAGATGCCGAATTCTTTATGGTTGCGGGCACTTTTGAAAATAACAGCAATGAAGACAAAATCGCATGCAGCTTAAAAAGGAATCAGAAAAAACGATTCAGGCGCAATAAAAAAGACTACCAGCGGCTTGCGGATCATATAGGGCTATACCCTTTGGTCATGATTTCTCCATACGACACCAGTATTATTATGGATGGGAGCGAGGATAGGCGTAAATTTATTGATAATGCTATCTCTCAAACTGATAATAAGTACTTAGACGAGCTTATTTCGTACGTTAAAATACTCGCTAACCGCAATGCTCTCTTAAAGCAGATTTCAGAAAAGAGCCGATACGATCCACATCTTTTAGAGGTATATGATGATCAATTGGCAAGTTCCGGCATGCGGATTTTTGAAAAAAGGAAGCTCTTTATGGAAAAATTTGTGCCTATTTTCAAAGAACACTATAAATACTTAAGCGAAGATGCAGAAGCGGTAGAATTGGTTTACGATTCTCAGTTGTTGGGCAATAGCTTTATGGAACTTCTAAAAAACTCTACAGAAAAAGACCGTGCCCTGGAGCGTACTACAGTTGGCATACATAAAGATGATATGCTTTTTACCATTCATGGCATGCCGTTAAAAAAGTTTGGCTCTCAAGGGCAGCAAAAATCTTTTTTAATAGCATTAAAGCTAAGTCAGTACAGCTACCTGTTGCAATTGAAAGGGTTTAAGCCGTTATTGTTATTGGACGATATTTTTGATAAGCTTGATGAAAAGCGGACTCAAAGGCTCATGAGAATGGTTTCGGAAGATGGGTTTGGCCAGATTTTTATAACCGATACAAGCCGCATTAGAATAGAACGTATATTTAACGATATTGATGTTAAAGTGAAAATTTTTGATATTGTAAAAGGAAGCGTTTCCTCTGACCATGAGCCGAACTAACGATAAATCTTTAAAAGAGGCTATTGAGCAAATGCTTCAGGTTTATAAGTTAAAGCGCAGGTTTGATGAAACATCTATTGTAAGCGTTTGGCCCGAGCTTATGGGCCCCGCAATCGGCAATCGCACCAAACAGATTTATATAAGAGAGCGGCGCTTGTTTATCAAATTGGAATCGGCAGTTATAAAGAACGAACTTGTAATGATGCGTTCGCAAATAATCGATAAGCTGAACGAACATGCCGGCAGCAAAATCATAGATGAAATTGTGTTTATTTAAAGAAAATAGATTATAAATGAAGCTGCACGATTTTTTTAAATATGTTCATGTTGATGAATATTCGGCGACCCCTAAATACCTGCAGTTAACTAATTCTATCCTTACAGCTATAGAGGCCCGAAAATTTAAAAAGGATGATTTGCTGCCTTCAATCAATGAGCTAAGCTATGAGCTCGACATATCAAGGGATACTGCGGAAAAAGGGTATAAATTTTTAAAAAAATTAGGTGTAATAGGATCTATTCCCGGCAAAGGCTATTTCATTGTTAATATTGATTTCCGGCAAACGTTAAAAATATGCCTGCTTTTCAATAAGCTGAGCCCTCATAAGAAAATCGTTTACGACACATTTGTTGCTGCCATTGGAGAAAATGTTGCTATTGACTTTTATATTTATAACAACGATTTTGTTTTATTTAAAAAGTTGTTGAACAACAAAAAGGAGGATTATTCGCACTTTGTTATCATTCCACACTTTCTTGAAGGGGGCGAAAATGCTTACGAAATCATAAATACTATCCCCAAAGAAAAGCTAGTTCTTTTAGATAAAAAAATTCCGGGCATAGAAGGCGAATATGCTGCTGCTTACGAAAATTTTGAAAAAGATATTTATCTGGCGCTGGAAAATGCCCGGCCTCAATTAAGCAAATACCATACGTTAAAGCTCATTTTTCCTGATAAAAGCTATTATCCGAAGGAAATAAAAAATGGGTTCAACAGGTTCTGCCAGCAATACGCATTCTCGTGGAAGATTGTAAGTAATTTTGCAATAGAGCCTATCAGCGAGGGAGAGGTGTATATAAATTTAATGGATGATGATTTGGTGACACTGCTTGAGAGGCTTATTTCTATGAAGTTTAAAATAGGGAAACATGTTGGGCTAATATCTTACAACGAAACCCCAATAAAAAAGATATTGCTTAATGGCATAACAACCATATCAACAGATTTTCAATTAATGGGAGCTACTGCTGCACAGCTCATCCTTGAAAATTCTACCAGCCAGTTAGAAATGCCTTTTAAATTAACATTGAGGTCTTCGCTTTAAAGGCTAACATGATTACAACCGTCAACGTACAGCAACTTATTGATCTGGATGAGACCATCCCGGTTATAGACGTTCGTACTCCTGCAGAATTTGCAAATGGGCATATCCACAACGCTTTCAATATTCCCCTTTTCAGCAATGAAGAACGGGCACAGGTAGGCACCATATATAAGCAGGTTGGCAGAGAGCAGGCTATTTTATTAGGTTTTGACCTATCAGGGCCTAAATGGTCGGGCTTTATAAAGCAGGCTTTAGAGATATCTCCCCAAAAAAAAGTTGCAGTCCATTGCTGGCGAGGAGGGATGCGCAGTGGTGCTATGGGCTGGGCGCTAAGCCTATACGGATTTCAGGTACACCTGCTTGAGGGAGGGTACAAAAAATACCGTAAGTGGGTTTTAAGCCAGTTTGATAAACCATATAAGCTGCACATATTAGGTGGTTTTACGGGCTGTGGCAAAACCCATATGCTTTCTAAGTTTAAAGCTATGGGGCAACAAGTGATAGATCTTGAGGATTTAGCGCAGCACCAGGGTTCTTCTTACGGATCAATGGGACGGCTTTTGCAGCCAAGCCAGGAACAGTTTGAAAATAATCTGGCAACAGAATTGTACCTACAGGATTGCCAAAAACCTATTTGGATAGAAGATGAAAGCAATACTATTGGCAAACTATTTGTACCAATAGGGCTCTTTGGGCGAATGCGCA
>JAYVNR010000246.1:0-3439 GCA_043758305.1 Pedobacter sp.
CAATTCCATAGGGCGAGCGCCGAGATCTTGCCCACCGAGATCAGGAGAACCGTCCATCTGAATTTTTACAGGAGCCATGCCAGACCCTTCCAAATGCACAGCATTGTTCATACGTTTTAGCTCAACTTTCATTTTGATTGCTCTAAAGCTTTTGCTATATCATTTTCAATATCCTCAATATCTTCCAGACCTACCGAAATACGAATTGAGCCGGGCTGTATGCCTAATTGCAAACGTTCAGCTTCGCTAAGTTTAGAATGGGTTGTAGAAGCCGGATGTGTGCCAATAGACCGCGAATCTCCCAAATTGGAAGTAATCAATATCATCTCTAAAGAATCTAAAAAACGCTTTGCACGCTCAAAACCTCCTTTAATCACAAATGTAACAATGCCCCCACCCTGTTTCATTTGCCGCTTGGCAAGCTCATATTGCGGGTGCGAAGGCAGGAATGGGTAACGCACCTGCTCTACTTCGGAATGTTTCTCCAACAATTCAGCAACCCGTAAGGCACTGCTGCAATGCCTGTCCATCCGCACAGCAAGCGTTTCAAGGCTTTTAGAGAAAATCCAGGCATTAAATGCTGACAAAGCAGGACCGGTATGCCGGATGAAAAACATCATTTCTTTTATCAAATCGGCACGGCCAACAACAACCCCGCCTAAAACACGCCCCTGCCCATCCATGTATTTTGTTGCCGAATGGCTCACTATATCAACCCCGTATTTGATGGGTTTTTGCAGATATGGCGTGGCAAAGCAATTATCTACATTGAGGATGATCTGCGGATATTTTTCTTTGAATTTTCCGAGCCACTCCAAATCTACCAGCTCTAATCCTGGATTTGATGGCGTTTCCAGAAAAATCATTTTTGTTTCGGGTCGGATGGCAGCTTCCCACTCTTCAGGCTTTAGCGCATCCACATACGGAGAAGTGATGCCCCAGCGTGGCAGCAATTGAGTTAACAGCTGATGCGTGGAACCAAAAACTGAGCGGCAGGATACGATATGATCGCCACTGCGCAACAAGCCTGCAAACGAAGCATACACTGCTGCCATACCGGAAGCAAAAGCAAGGCCGCTTTCTGCACCTTCCATATCGCAAACTTTCTGGATAAACTCTGTGGTGTTTGGGTTGGAGTAACGGGAGTATATATTGCCTTCCTTTTCATCGGCAAAAATAGCCCTGCCCTGTTCGGCATCATCAAAAATAAAACTCGAAGTAAGGTATAAAGGCACCGAATGCTCACGGTAGCTGCTGCGTGGTATCTGGCTGCGTATCAGTTTTGATTGTTCTTTCATGTCAATTTATCATCGCCGGAGCGATAGTGCGGCAAACTTACGGAATGAAAGGGAAAAAATTGAGGAGAAAGAGGAATGGGTATTGGGTTGATTTGGAAAATATGGTGAAAAGCCCTAAGTTTAACCTAAAACTCACAATATACTTAACCTTTATAATTTACATGGATTTTAAAGATGCTGTTCTACAATTCGCTTCAAGAGTAGAGAAACTTTGCCCACAAATACAGACCGAAGAAGCCACAAAAAACGCCCTGATTATGCCATTTATTCAATTGCTGGGCTACGACGTATTTGACCCGTTTGAGGTAAGCCCCGAGTTCGTGGCTGACATAGGCATCAAAAAAGGAGAAAAGGTAGATTACGCTATTATAAAGGATGGCAAGCCATGTATGCTAATTGAATGTAAGCACTACAGTGAAAAGCTTGATCCACATAACTCACAATTGTTTCGTTATTTTCACACAACTGAAGCGAAATTTGGCTTATTGACCAATGGGATAAACTTTAGATTCTATACTGATTTAGTTAGTCCAAATAAAATGGATGATAAACCATTTTTCGAATTCAATATAGCCGAAATCAAAGACAATGAAATCGCAGAGTTAAAGAAATTTCATAAATCATATTTCGATGTTAATAACATTTCAAGTGCTGCTAGCGAACTTAAATATTTGAATGAACTCAGAACTCATTTAGTAAGTGAAATGACAAACCCGTCGGACGATTTCGTTAGATTTTTTGCAAAAAAAGTATATCCTGGACAAGTAAATCAAAAAGTACTTGAGCTTTTTACAAATTTAACTAAGAAGGGATTTACCTTACTAGTGAACGATTTAATTAATGACAGGCTTAAAACGGCACTCAAGACTGAGGAAGCAAAATCAGAACCGCTTACTGAGCAAGGGCAAACTGAAGTTGAAGCGGGGGCAACTATAGAAACCACTCAGGAAGAACTTGAAGGATTTATGATCATTAAATCAATTTTGCGACAAAAAATTGAAGCTAAAAGGGTGTTTTTAAGGGATGCTCAAAGCTATTGCGCAATCCTAATAGACGACAATAACAGGAAGGCGGTTTGCCGATTGCATTTTAACGGCAAGAAAAAAGCTATAGCTATAGTCAACGCTGATAAAAGTTTTACAAAAATTGAAATTATCAATTTAGATGACATTTATACATGTGCAGACCAAATTTTGGAGGCAGTGGTCCAGTTTATTAAATAGCATAGCCGAGCGTGGATAGTAAGTTATTTGCTTTATTTTCAACCTTAATACTCTAAAATTTTACAGCTATTTTGATGAATTAAATCAGCTATCGTTTTCAATATAGCAAATCAAGTTGAGCAAACTGATGACAAAATAGATACTTTTTAACCTATTAAAGCCCACATTTTAAACAAGCCTCCTTTTAATGGAGACTAGTCGGGTAACTGATGGCGCAATCTCGTTTAAAGGCAAAACATAATTTGCAGCGTTGCGCAAAATGGCCTCTTTAGGCATCCCGAACACAACACAGGATGCTTCATCCTGAGCAATAGTTTGCCCCCCAGCTTCTTTTATTTCAAGCAGCCCAATTGCTCCATCATCTCCCATGCCGGTCAACAGCACTCCAATACCATCTTCGCCGGCATAAATAGCTATTGAACGAAATAATACGTCAACTGCCGGGCGATGCCTGTTCACAAGAGGGCCGTCTTGCACTTCTACGTAATATTGGGTGCCTCTTCTCCTCAGCAACATGTGATGATTGCCTGGCGCTACTAACGCTTCGCCCGCCGTAACTAGGTCGCCGTCCTCGGCTTCTTTAACCTTTATTGCACTCGATTGATCAAGTCGCTCGGCAAATGACCTGGTAAAATTTTCTGGCATATGTTGCACTATTAAAATTCCGGGAGTGTTTGCAGTAAAAGATTCTAAAACTACCCTTATAGCTTCTACTCCTCCGGTAGAAGCACCAATTCCAATTATTTTTTGATTTACCGGCAGCATATTTTTAGGGCGGATATGCTTTAAAACTGCATCGGCTGATAGCTTGGGTTGTACAATGATTTTTTCAGTAATAGGTTTCCGTTTTATTTTAGCGGAAACCGCGGCCTTAACAATCTTACAAAAATTTGCCTTTTCAGCGTTTGTTGAAGCTGC
>JAYVNR010000247.1:0-3431 GCA_043758305.1 Pedobacter sp.
GCAACTCCGCTTAGTCAGGTTGGTACGGTGAACACGCCAGATGCTCGCACAATTGTTGTTCAGCCCTGGGAAAAAAGCCTGCTAATTCCCATAGAAAGAGCAATTATGGAAGCAAACATCGGGCTCAACCCCCAAAATGACGGTGTTCAAATAAGATTGAACGTACCGCCGCTCACAGAAGAGCGGCGCAAAGATTTGGTGAAAAAGGTAAAAGAAGAAGCAGAGCGAGGCAAAATAACAGTTCGTAATATCCGCAAGGATGCTAATGAAAAAATCAAGAAGCTAAAGGCCGATGGTATTTCTGAGGATGAGGTAAAAGTGGGCGAAGCTGAGGTGCAAAAACTTACAGACAGCTACATCATAAAAGTTGATAAACTAGCCGAAATTAAAGAGAAAGATATCATGACCGTTTAGGTTAAAAATTTGTCAAATAAAAGGGAATGAGGTTATTAACTCGTTCCCTTTTTTTATTATTGCTATTATGAAATTACTCTTACAATATTTAAGCCATCATAAAGGAGTTGTTATGCTTGCGCTTTTTTTAGCTGCAATGAACATTGGCTTTTCTTTAATGGACCCTTACATAACAGGAAGAATAGTTGACCAGTTTATTGAAAAGCGCACAGAACTTTCTGAAAATGCTTTTAAGTGGGGGGTATTAAGCTGGATTGGCTTATCTGTTAGTGCAGCAATGATTTCAAGGATAGCCAAAAACTTCCAGGATTATTTTACTAACATCATTATCCAGAAAGTGGGCGCCAAAATGTATGCAGATGGGCTTGAACATTCGCTCGAACTCCCTTATCAGGTATTTGAAGATCAGCGTAGCGGCGAAACACTGGGCATATTGCAAAAAGTTCGTACAGACAGCGAAAAATTCATTACCTCTTTCATCAGTGTATTGTTTGTAAGCCTTATAGGGATGTTGTTTGTGATCTTTTATTCGGTTACAGTTAGCTATAAAGTAACTTTAGTTTATTTTGCTTCAATACCAGTAATTGCTATCATCAGCGTACTTCTGAGCAAAAAAATAAAAACCATACAGCGCAAAATAGTAGCAGAAACTACAGCGCTTGCCGGCTCTACTACAGAATCCCTCCGTAATATAGAGCTGGTAAAAAGCCTGGGGCTTGCTAAGCAGGAAATTAAGCGATTAAACGACACTACCTATAAAATACTGAGCCTTGAGCTTAAAAAAGTAAAATACGTTAGGAGCATGAGCTTTGTGCAAGGCACAACCGTAAATTTGGTTAGGAGCATGATGGTGGTGGTACTATTGTTCCTGATATATGGCGGCACTATATCTGCAGGGCAATACTTTTCATTCCTGTTCTACTCTTTCTTTCTTTTCGGGCCATTGCAAGAGTTAGGCAATGTTATCTTAACCTGGCGGGAAGCAGAAGTTTCGCTTGGCAATTTTCAAATTATTTTAAATACTCCTATTGATGCAAAACCAGTTAAGCCGGCCCAGATAGTTCGCATAAATAGTCTAGACTTTCAGGGGGTTAGCTTTAAGCACCGCACAGCACAACGCAATGCATTGAACACTATTACGTTTCACGCTGATAGTGGAGAAACAATCGCTTTTGTTGGCCCTTCTGGATCGGGAAAAACTACTCTGGTAAAATTATTAGTTGGACTTTATCAGCCTTTGGAAGGCGATGTTTT
The DNA here is from genome assembly GCA_043758305.1 of Pedobacter sp. Lineage (GTDB taxonomy): Bacteria > Bacteroidota > Bacteroidia > Sphingobacteriales > Sphingobacteriaceae > JAQSWM01. The sequence goes on from JAYVNR010000247.1 coordinate 1,669, forward strand.
GTATAACAACATTTCGCACCAGCAAATCGACCTAGATCAGCTAAGAGAAAAGATTGGCTTCGTAACTCAGGATACACAACTCTTTTCAGGTACTATTCGGGAAAATCTTCTTTTTGTTAGGCCGGGAGCCAGCGATGAAGAATGTATGGATGTTCTTCAAAAAGCGGCTTGTCAATCGCTTTTAGCCAGAGCAGAAAAAGGACTGGATACAGTAATTGGTGAGGGTGGAGTGAAAGTTTCAGGAGGAGAGAAACAACGCTTATCTATTGCTCGGGCATTGCTGCGGCAGCCTAATATTTTGGTTTTCGATGAGGCAACATCATCCCTTGATTCTATTACAGAGGAGGAAATAACTCGTACCATACGCGATGTATCTGATATGGAAGAGCATATTACTATCCTTATAGCGCACCGTTTATCTACTATTATGCATGCCGATAGGATTTATGTCCTTGAAAAAGGCTGTATAATAGAATCCGGGAAACATTTAGACCTAATTGAAGAAAGGGGATTATACTATGCCATGTGGAGGCAACAGATTGGTGAAAGAGTATTAGAATATTAGCTTTCTTCAGGAGGATGAATTTCATCCAAGCTTAAAGGCACAAGCTTTTTGGTTTTAAAATAAGTGGCAGTTACTACTGCCAAGGTCATACATCCCCCAAATAAAACAGCTGGCACTGTGCCCATTAATCGGGCAGTAAGCCCGGATTCGAAGGCTCCGATTTCGTTAGAAGAACCTATAAACATTGCATTAACAGCGGAGACCCGCCCACGCATCTTATCAGGTGTGAGCAACTGCACAATTGTAGAGCGGATTATAACGCTAACACTGTCGAACGCTCCTTCCAGAAAAAGAAAAAACAAGGTGAGATAAAAATTACGGGACAGGCCATAACCAATAATACTAAGCCCAAAACCGATTATCGTTAACAAAAGGTTTCTCCAGGGCTTGTTCATAGGCGAATATCTAGACATTGCCAACATGGTTAAAACAGCACCAATTGCCGGGGCAGCCCGCATCATGCCAAATTGCTGTGCACCTACATGGAGCACTTCGCTCGCAATTACAGGGATAAGCGCCACAGCTCCGCCAAAAAACACCGAGAAAAGATCAAGGCTTAAAGCTCCTACCAACATTCGGCTATTGAACACAAATCGAATTCCTTCAGATAAGCTCGCCATAATACTTTCTTTGGGAATAAAATTTGGTGGGCGATTTTTAATGAAAAGCAGGCAGATGAAAGACAATGCTATAAAAGCCAGGATTACTGAGAAAGTTACAGTTACTCCAGAATATGCATAAATTAACCCGCCTGCAGCAGGCCCAACAATTGAGGCAATTTGCCATCCTGTACTATTCCAAGTAGATGAATTTGCATAATGCTCTCTCGGAACAATTTGAGCCATTAGCGAAAATACGGCGGGCGAAAGAAAGCCCCTTCCAATCCCAATTAAAAAAATCATGATATAAATTGCCCAAACTACATTTGTTTGCCCAAGCGTAGAATTTACAGACGGTAGTGTTACTAAAAGCAATATTGCAGAGCAGGAGAATAGCCCTGCCAATATCCACTTAAGCAAAACGGTTTTATCAGACTTATCGGCAACATAACCACCATACAATGAAATCCCTATAGAGGGTATTGCTTCTGCCAGCCCAATCAGGCCTAGTGAAAGTGGGTCTTTAGTTAAATGATAGATATACCACCCAATTATAACTGCCTGAATCTGATAGCCGAAGGTGAGAAAAAAGCGCATTC
>JAYVNR010000248.1:0-3423 GCA_043758305.1 Pedobacter sp.
ATGGCTACAACTGGGAAGAAAAAAAAGCTAAGATCAAATCAAATACTGGATACTGGCATCCAAAAATAGAGCGCAATATGCAACGCGATATAGAGGCGAGGCATCAGTTAGAAACCCAAGGTTATACCGTTTTCCGTTTCTGGGAGAAACAAATAAAAACTGATTTGGAAGGCTGCGTGAACGAAATTTTGACTTATCTAAAGCACAGTAAATTAATTTGAACTTTATTTTGCTTAGTTAGCCATTGCGCCTATATTTGCAATCCCAAAACGAGGGAGTTTAGCTCAGCTGGTTCAGAGCATCTGCCTTACAAGCAGAGGGTCACTGGTTCGAACCCAGTAACTCCCACAAAAGCCGACGAAAGTCGGCTTTTTTAGTTTGATGATGTTCTACACGTAAATCTTATTTTCAAAAATCTGGGATCGGTATTATATTGGCTTAACATCTGATATTGTTGAGCTCATCCAAAAGCACAACACCAAACATAAGGGCTTTACGTGGCAACATCCTGATTGTTTTTCTGAATTATAAATAGATAAATTATCACGAAATCTATGTAATTTCAATCCTCTATTGCTAACCAATCCTTAAATATGTACAAAGCTGTTTGCCTGCCTGTGATATTAAAATCCTTTTGCCTTCTTGCTATTCTGTGCTTAACCAGCCGACTTGCTTTTTCACAAAAGAAGAATGCAGCTTATCGCTACCACATCCATCGCACCACCTCTAAAATAAATATAGATGGGCTTATGAATGAATCAGGTTGGCTAAATGCTGATTCTGCCGATCATTTCTATATGGTAGTGCCAATGGACACCAGTTATTCCAAGGTTCGCACACAGGTGCGTATGACTTATGACGACAAAAACCTATACATCATAGCCATTAATTATAACCTTAAACCAGGGCCTTTCATGGTAGAATCCTTAAAGCGAGATTTTAATTTTTCTAAAAACGACAATTTTATCTTTTTTATGGATCCTTTCGATGCGCTTACAGATGGTTTTAGTTTTGGTGCTAATGCTGCCGGGGCGCAATGGGACGGGAGCATGTACGAGGGAAGCAAAATTGACCTTAGCTGGGACAACAGGTGGTTTTCGGTAGTTAAAAATTATCCGGATAAATGGGTTTATGAAGCTGCCATCCCTTTTAAGAGCATGCGCTATAAAAAAGGTATTACTGAATGGGGAATAAATTTTAGCCGAAATGATCTTAAGTCTGCTGAAAAATCCAGTTGGACACCCATTCCCCGCCAGTTTCCCACGGCCTCTTTAGCGTATACAGGCACATTGGTTTGGGATGAGGCACCGCCAACTGCTAAAAGCAATATCTCTATTATACCGTATGCCTTAACTGGTATCTCTAGGGATTTTGAAAATAAAGGAAGCACCAAATTTCCAAAAGATGTGGGTGGCGACGCGAAAATTTCAGTAACACCTTCTATGAATTTGGACCTTACAGTCCACCCAGATTTTTCGCAGGTAGATGTCGATCAGCAGGTGATCAATTTAAACAGGTATGAATTATTTTTTCCAGAAAAAAGGCAGTTTTTTCTGGAAAACGCCGACCTGTTTTCCAATTTTGGGTATTCCGACATACGGCCCTTTTTCTCAAGGAGGATCGGCTTAAATGTGCCCATTAATTTTGGAGCACGTATTTCGGGCAAATTAGATAAGAATTGGCGCATAGGCGCAATGGATATTCAAACAGGCAGTTCCGCCGAAGCAGCACAAGCGGCTCAGAACTTTAGCATAATGAGCGTACAAAGGCGGGTATTTGCCAGGTCGAATGTGGGCTTGTTGTTTGTTAACCGGAAAGTAACAGGAAGTATTCCGAGTGCGGCAACATATAACCGCACCATTGGGCTGGAGTATAACCTCGCATCGGCAAGCAATTATTGGACAGGAAAGATTTTGGGATTAAAATCTTTTTCTCCGGGGGCAAAAGGCAACGATCAGGTACTATCAGGGCATTTGCAATATTTAAGCAAGAACTGGACATTTTATATGCAGGAAGAATATGTAGGGAAAAACTATAAAGCTGAAGTTGGATATATACCTCGTACCGGATTTATTAAGCTTAGCCCAATGGTTTTGCATACTATTTTTCCAAAAAGCGGTAAAATACTAAGCCACGGTGTCCAGTTAACCTCAAACTATTATTTTAATCCTTCATTTAGCCGTACAGATAATGAAACCACGCTATCGTATAACATGGCCTTCCGTAAACAGGGTGCAATAACACTCTCAGTGCTCAATGATTATGTAATGCTGTTGCGGCCATTTGATCCAACTCGGATTGGAAAAGGCATTCTTGCAGCTGGTACAAAGCATAACTGGAATACTGCAGAAATAAGATATGTTTCTAAGCCACAGAATGTATTTACATATCTTTTAAATGCTACCTATGGCGGTTATTATGATAATGGTATCCGTAAAAGCGCAACAGCGCAGGTTGGATACCGTTTTCAACCCTATGTAAATATTACCATGAATGCTTCGTTCAATGATTTGAGCCTGCCCGAACCCTTTGGGCATAACACATTCTGGTTGTTAGGCCCACGTGTAGATGTAACATTTACTAATTCACTTTATTTTACGTCGTTTGTACAGTACAATCAACAAATAAAAAACATGAACATTAGCAGCCGCTTACAGTGGCGGTATAAACCAGCTTCAGATTTTTTTATTGTGTATGGCGATAATGAAACGCCTTCGCCCATTACCACAAAAAACAGGCAACTGGTGATAAAATGGACTTACTGGTGGAATATTTAATTCTCTTAAACCTTTATTCCTGCAACATTATATACTGAATCCAATCAGTTGACCAGATAATTAGTTTTCTTTTCTTGTACTCTCAACAGAAAACAAGAAATTTATTCAGAGCTTAAGGTAAAAAACAGTAATTTTTAATTACTATACTTGATAAGCTAAGTTACCGTACATATCAAATCTCGATATTTAATTCCGGCTAAATAAGCACGATAGCACACGTTATGGAAAAACTAAACCTTTTCTTTTCAAAAATAAAAGAGCTAAGCTTTTGGCAAAGGCTTTTTGGCTGGGCTTCTGTAAGGTCTTTAAGCTACGATGCTTTTGAAGAATTTAAGTCGCTGGAAAATCAGCTGGCTCAACTTAAACTTGTTTATGCCGGGCTACAGAATAATTATACCATAACAAGTACAGAGAGAACCGGGCTTGATGATAAGAACCAGGATTTGTGCCAGCAACTCTTGAAAAAAGATATGCAGATAGAAGCTTTGCTTTCACGGCAGAAAGAACTTACATCTTCAATCTCAGACCTGAAAGTAGAAATTTCACGCCACCAATCTGTTGAAGAACAGCGTGGCACAGAATATGAAAAGAAAATAGACCAGATTGCACAGGTTAAAAAAGACTTGGATGGAGAGCGGCAACGGCT
>JAYVNR010000249.1:0-3395 GCA_043758305.1 Pedobacter sp.
TCTCCTTTCAGGTTGTACACTTCATGCGGCTCGTTTACTAAATTCTGCTCTTGCATAAAATAGCCAAGCTTTTCTACTGCCTCCTTAAATTTATCGATCACTACCGGTGCAGGGTCTACCAGCCAGATTTCCGTTGCTTTATCTTTGTCTTCACCTGAAAAAAGGGCAATAGCCTGGTTCACTGCTTCCTGCTGCGAACGGAAATCGAGGATATTGCCATAAGGTTTGGTGTCGTTCAGCACCCGGTTAGTTCGGGAGAACGCCTGGATCAACCCATGGTATTTCAGGTTCTTATCTACATACAGGGTGTTCAGATATTTGCTGTCGAAACCAGTGAGCAACATATCTACCACTATGGTTATGTCAATTTTCTCTTTATGTGGAAGTTCTTTGTTTGTGTATTTCTGGTCTTTGATGCGTTTTTGAACATCCTGGTAATACAAATCAAACTCGTTGATAGTATGATTGGTGCCGTATTGAATATTGAAGTCGGCAATAATTTTCATCAATGCCTTTTTCTTTTCTTCGGGATTGGTTTGGTTATCAAGTTTTTCTTGCTGAAGATCATCTTGCAACTGTTTTACATCTGCTGCATTCTTCTGGCTTTGCTGATCGCCCTCTTTGCCAATTAATTGAGCAGGTGGAGAAAACACGCAAGCAATGTTCAAAGGTTGATAATTTGAGCTTTGGGCTTGCCGGGATGTTTGTAATTCTTTGAAAAGCTGATAATATTCAATCGCATTAGTTATAGAAGCAGTCGCCAATACCGCATTGAAGCGCATTGAATTAGTGGCTATTGCGTGTTTGTCTAAAATGGCTTCTGCTACAGCTTGTTGTGCGATTGCTTCGCCCGGCTTAGCGTTGTGGCTCCCTTTGCCTTTGAAATAGTCAATATGAAAGCGCAGTACATTTTTATCGTCTATGGCGTGGGTAATGGTGTAGGCGTGCAACTGTTTTTCGAAAATATCTTTGGTCTCTTTGTGCTTAGCCTCTTCCCCCTCTCTAACGATATAAGCAGCATTTTTTTCAAAAATGGGCGTGCCTGTAAAGCCAAATAATTGTGCATTTGGGAAAAACTCTTTGATGGCCTTATGATTATCGCCAAACTGAGAACGGTGGCATTCGTCAAAAATGAATACTACTCGCTTAGTACGAAGCGGCTCCAAACGTTCCTTGTAGTGTTTCTTATTTGTTCCATCCAATGCCAATCCTAATTTTTGGATGGTAGTAACGATTACCTTGTCAGCATAATCAGTAGAAAGCAAACGCCTTACCAAGGTTTCGGTATTGGTATTTTCTTCTACACTGCCTTCCTGAAACTTATTGAACTCCTGCCGCGTTTGCCGGTCAAGGTCTTTACGGTCAACTACAAACAAACATTTTTCAATTTCCAGATTGTCTTTGAGAAGGGTAGAAGCTTTAAAAGAGGTCAAGGTTTTACCACTACCAGTTGTATGCCAGATATAACCATTTCCTCTGTTGTCTTTAATGCAATCTACAATAGCTTTTACCGCATATATCTGATATGGCCTCATCACAAGCAATTTCTGTTCGCTTTCAACCAACACCATATACTTGCTTATCATTTCTCCTAACGTACACTTGCCCAGGAATTTCTCAGTGAAGGTTTGGAGGTGTGTGATTTTCTTATTGTTCTCGTCTGCTAATTGGTATATAGGTAAAAACTGTTCGTCTGCGTTAAAAGAAAAATGCTGATTCTTATTGTTGGCAAAATAATAGGTATTGGTTTGGTTGCTCACAATGAACAATTGCAAAAAGCAAAGCAATGAATTATTATAGCCGGCTCCAGGTTCACTTTTGTAATCCACAATTTGCTGCATTGCTTTTCGTGGCGAAATATCGAGTTTCTTCAATTCTATCTGCACCACAGGCAGCCCATTTAAAAGCAAAACAATGTCGTAGCGCTGGTGGCTGTTTTCTGTGTTAGTGCGTAGTTGACTAATAACTTCATAGTCGTTTTTGCACCAATCTTTTATGTTTACCAAAGTATAATGTAGTGGTGTGCCGTCTTCGCGTTGGAAATACTGTCGCTCGCGTAGGATTTTGGAAGCTATGAAAGCGTCCGGGTTGATGATTTCTTCTCTAAGGCGTAAAAATTCATTATCAGTTAATCGAACACGATTTAGTTCTTCAAACTTAGTTTTAAAGTTGCGTTCAAGTGCTTTTCTATCTACAATGTCAGGTCGATAGATATATTTAAGCTCATCCGCTAATTGGGTAATAAGGTTTTGTTCAATTAAATTTTCTTTGCTCATTCAAAAATATCTCAAATTATAGGTTGTTCGTGTAGTTTGATAACTTATTGTGGAGTTCTATCGTAACGTATTTCTTAAGCATTTATCAAAGGCGTAGTATACGCTTCAGCCCTTAAAGTGCTCCCGATTTCCCTTTACCAAAACTTTAGGGTCATCCGAAACCCCACGCAGATTTGCATTAGTGTATGATATCTAACAACCCACAACCCACAATCAATCCCTCATATTAATATACTGCAAAGGTTGCCCAAAGTCTTCTTTGCGGCAAAGCGAAATAACTGCCTGCAAATCATCGATTTTTTTGCCTTGCACTCGTATTTGATCGTCCATAATTGAAGCCTGCACTTTTAGCCCGCTGTCTTTGATTTTTTTTACCACTTTTTTTGCAGCTTCTTTATCAATCCCTTCCTTAAGCTTTATTTCTTTTCGCAACATATTGCCCGAAGCGTATTCTTCCTTGCCCATATCCATGCTTAGAGGGTCGAGCCCCTGTTTAACCATGCGGGATATTATTGAATCCTGTATAGCTTTAAGGCGCATGTCGTTCTCGGTTATAATCGTTAGCAAATTGGTTTTCTTGTCTAAGTCGATTGTGCTCTTAGAATCATTAAAATCATATCTGTTCAGAATCTCCTTTTTAGCATTATTAATGGCATTATCTAAAGTTTGGCCGTCAAGTTTGCTTACTATATCGAAAGTTGGCATATTGCAAAAATTTATTTGTCGGTTTAAAATTATGTCAATAGATTTAAATAAAAATATTTATCTGAAAAATGCACAATTAATCAAACTATAAAATGGCAAAAGCAAAATCGAAACCTGTAGCTAAGCTCAGCAAAAAAAGCACTAAAAAATCTATAAAGAAAGAATTAGAAAGCAGCCTGACCAGCAAATTTCTTGAGGTAGTGCGTAGCTTAGGGCATGATGCAGAAAAGATATCAAAAGAAATAAAAAAAGCCGGCAAGCAGGTTGCAGGCAAACTTGCAGATAAGTTCCATGAGCTAAAAGATGCCGCCGAAGAAAAACTTGAGAAAAAACAGGTAAAAGCTCCGGCAGCTAAAAGGATTGTGAAGGCTGCAAAGAAAGATTCTGAAAAAGCAGTGAGCAAAGCTAAAAAGG
>JAYVNR010000250.1:0-10493 GCA_043758305.1 Pedobacter sp.
TCGGGAATATGCTTCAAAATATATTCAGTATCTACATAGGCAAACCGCTGTGCAAATGATGCAACTGATATAAATAATACTATTAACGTTAAAAAAAGCTTTTTCATTGTGCTATTAATTGAACCCGCCCAACTGTTGTGCTATGCTAAATGAAAATGGCTTTATACCACCTTGTGGGATACCTTTAATAGGATCAAAGGCATGGCCATAATTTATGCCGAGCAATCCAAATATTGGCAAGTAAACACGTGCTCCAACACCTACGGAGCGACGCACATTAAAAGGGGAAAAATCTTTAAACCTGTTCCAGGTATTGCCACCCTCTGCAAAAGCAAGCACAAAAATTGTTGCAGACTGGCTGAGGCTTACCGGGTAACGCATTTCTAAAATGTACTTATTAAAAATAGGGCTACCAGAATTTTGTGCAATAGTAGGGTTAGAACCTTCGGGGATAACAGCATTGTTCTCATATCCACGCATGGCAATAACTTCAGATCCTTGCAAAAAATCAAAGCCTTGCATCCCATCGCCACCTAATTTAAACCGTTCAAATGCAGACTGGCCAACCGCTTTATTATACTGCCCCAGAAAGCCGAATTGTGCCTGAGCCTTTAATACTAATTTACCATAAATACGCTGGTACCATTGTGCCTCGAACTTGGTTTTATAGTACTCTGTAAATTTGTATTTGTCCTTGTCTGTAGCAATGCGATAGTTTGTGCTGTTAAACAAAGAGTATGGAGGCGTAGCCTGCATGGTCAGTTTTAAATTAGAGCCAGAAGTTGGATAAATAGGCTGATCTACAGAATTACGGCTAATTTCCTGAGTTAAATTAAAGTTGTATGATGTGCCTGTAGAGAATAAAAACCCTGAATAATTGTTCAAAATGTATTGTTCAAAACTTAGCGCATGGCTTATCTGGAACCAGTCATCTGGCCATTTTAAGCGTTGCCCAAGGCTAAAAGTCACTCCATTTAAACGTATTTTTTGAAGCTGGCTGCCTGTTAATGCATTGCTTTGAAGGGAAGTAAAGGTGCTGATCCCAAAGTTAACAGGCTTTTTACCGCCCAGCCATGGCTCAGAGAAAGAGAAACTATAAGATTGATAATACTTTCCGTTTGTTTGCCCACGGATGCTTAGCTTCTGCCCATCGCCCTTAGGCAAAGGCTTCCACTCTTTAAGATTGAAAAGGTTGCGGGCGGAAAAATTGTTGAATGTTAAGCCTAAAGTTCCGATAACACGGCCACCGCCAAAGCCTCCTGAAAGCTCGATCTGGTCGGAAGGCTTTTCTGCAACTGTATATTGAATATCTACCGTTCCATCTGCAGGATTTGGAATGGGCTTAATATCCATTTTTTGTTCATCAAAATTGCCTAATGCAACAATTTCACGCTGTGTGCGCACTACAAGCTCTTTATTAAATTTATCTCCGGGCTTGGTGCGAACTTCACGCATAATAACCTTGTCATTCGTAATGTCGTTCCCCTTTACAACAATCTTGTTGATTGTATATTGCGGCCCCTCATACATCCTGATTTCAAGGTCGATAGTATCGCCATGGATTTTAGTTTGTACCGGGTCTGCATTAAAAGTAAGATATCCGTCATTTAGGTATAAAGACGAAACATCATCGCCTGCAGCACTGCTTCGCAACTTTTTTTCCAGTTTCGCTTCGCTAAAAACTTCGCCTTTGCTTATTGATAAAATACGTTCTAAATCTGGGGTAGCATATTTGGCATTGCCGGTCCATGCTATATTGCCAAAATAATATTTAGGTCCTTCGTGGAGGTTTATTTTAATATCAATGGTCTTATTATCATGCCTTATAATAGTATCAGAAACGATTTCTGCATCGCGATAGCCTTTATCCTGAAGTTTTGCAACAAGTTTTTCCTTATCCTCTTCATACTTGTCGCGTAGAAACTTGCCTGCGCCAAATACTTTATAAAATGCCTGTTCTTTAGTCTTTTTCAGTGATTTTTTAAGAGCTGTGCTTTTAAATTCTTTATTGCCGTCAAACGTGATGCTATGTATTTTAACCTTTGCGTTTTTATTGACAGTAACATTTAAAATAACATTGTTGGCCTCTGCATTATCTTTCTGCTCTTTTATATCAACTTCGGTAAAAAGATATCCTTTATCATTGAAAAACTTCTTAATGATATTTGTAGTTGTATTAAGAAGGTTTTCATTAACAATTTTGCCCGTCTTATCATTCAGCTTGGCTCTAACATCTTCGATCTCGCTTTTGCTTATGCCTTTGATATTGATTTTTGCAAGCCGGGGGCGCTCTACTACAGCAATTTCAAAAAAGATGGAATCTCCTTTTATTTGGGCTATGTTTAATTTCACATCATCAAACAAGCCCTGTGCCCAAAGATTTTTTACTGCATTTGCAGTAGCATCTCCAGGTACCTGGATACGCTCGCCGGTAGTAAGCTTGGAGATTTGTATCAACACATCCTTATCAAGATATTGAACTCCGGTAAACGTAGTGCCTCCAATTACATATTCTTTTGGATTAAGATAGCTTGGATCATCAGTTACAGGTGCAGCAGCACGGCGTATGCCTGTTGCTCCGGCAGGGCGGCCAATTTGAGCCATTGCCGAAACACTTGTTATTAGTAAGAATAGTATTAAAAAAATCTTATTCATTATGTGGTTTAACGATGCTAAAATAATTCAATGAGTTGTTAAAATTTGTTAAAAGGCAAATTAGTTGATTTGCTCACTGATCATCCCGAAACGCCTTTCGCGTTTTTGAAAATCAATTATTGCCTCATGCAAATCTTCCCTGCGGAAATCAGGCCACAGCCTTGACGTAAAATAAAGCTCGGCATAAGCCAATTGCCATAATAAGTAGTTGCTTATCCTATGTTCGCCACTGGTACGTATCATCAGTTCCGGATCGGGGATATTGGCGGTGCTCAAATGGCTGGCAAACATATCCTCGTTAATTTCATCCGGGCTAATTTTCCCTTCCTTTGCTAATTCGGCCAGTTTCCTGGCAGCTTGTGCAATTTCCCACCTTGAGCTATAGCTTAATGCCAACGTTAAAGTACATCTGGTGTTAGCACTGGTTTTTTGTATAGTTTCCTGTAACTGGTCATAACACTTTTCCGGCAATGATTTCAGATCGCCAATGGCATTTAAACGAACGCCATTCTTCATTAGTGTTTTAGTTTCTTTATTAATGGTTGCAACTAATAATTCCATTAAGGCATACACTTCCAACTTTGGCCTGTTCCAGTTTTCGGTAGAAAAGGCATACAAAGTTAAATAGGGTATCCCAAGTTCTACGGCACCTTCTACAGTATCCCTGACCGCAATAACCCCGTTCTGATGCCCAAATACCCGCATTTTGCCTTTTTCTTTAGCCCAGCGCCCATTGCCATCCATAATAATAGCAACATGCTTTGGAAGCTTGTCCATATTTATCTGTTCGCGGAAGCTCATTGCATAAAGGATAAAAAACCGGGATTGGGAATATAAATTTCAGGCTGCAAAGGTAAAAATTAACTTTGTATATTCCCTTTTTGCTAAACTAAACCAATAGCAGAACTTATAGTACAACAGGGCACTTTAAAGAAACAAAGGTGAAGGTAAGGCTAAGCCCGGCAAACATATAGGTATCTCGTTTGCGCATATCGCCACGCTGCGTACCTGCGGAACCTGTGTAAATCCCGGTATTTTCTCCTGTGCGGTCTGACAATGCTACAGCGATATTGTTATATAAACCAGCCTTTACGGGATAAGTCCCGCTAACATCATCAAGAAAATCTGTGCGTGCGGTACGATAGCCAAGCTCCCCTATCAGGCTCCAGTTTCCCGTAATATTATATTTAACCCCAATGCCGTAAGGCATTGTAATTGCATATTTTTTATATGGATTTGAGATATCCTGCCCCTCGGTGCCATACAAGTTTAACTGGTAAACAGTACCATTATAAGTTGTCTGCGGATTGAACAGCACCCCTCCTATCCCGGTAAATAAATATGGGGCGTATCTTTTAGAGCTTATAGAAGGAATATATTCAAAAAAATTAAATTCAAGCTGAAGGGTGCCTTCCGTTACCGGAGAAAAAAAACTGAGGTTGCGCTCTTTATATTGAGGATCAGGCGAATTTGCATCATCAGCCTGTATTTTTCCATGCATCACATTTAGCTTCAGTGACCAAAACCCATCAAAGTTGCGCTTGATCTGTGCACCATAAGCCGGGTCTTTGAAATTAAACGGGTTTACAGGATTTAGATCGCCCATATAGCCCGAAGCTCCGGCAAAGCCGCCAATTTCCCAGGTTTGTGCCATTCCAAAAAATGAAATAGCTGCAAATATTATAGTTATAAAAAATGTTTTGAGCCTCAATGTGTAATTTATTTCCCTCAATTATCATAGGGGCAGATTTAGTAATTCCTGGTATCAATGCCCCACAACAGCTTTTTCCTTAACGTTGATAAATAAGTTTCATTATTGAGCCTTATTAAATTGATCTGGAATTTTTCTTTAGAAACCTGAATCTTTATAGAAGTATCTATCGTTTCTGTCCTTGAGTCGCATGACAGTAAGTATTTTGAGCTGCGGCCTTCAATTTCAAACGTAAGCACGTTAGAATCTGATAGCACCACCGGGCGCACATTTAAATTATGGGGAGATACAGGCGTGATAACAAAATTGCCCGATTGCGGGAAAATAATTGGGCCTCCACAGCTTAACGAATAGGCTGTAGATCCCGTGGGAGTAGCAACAATAAGCCCATCTGCCCAGTATGAATTTAAAAATTCTCCATTCATGTAGGTGTGGATGATCATCATGGCAGAATTATCGCTGCGGTGGATCACAATATCATTTAATGCAAAATTTTCATGCCCAAACAACTTCCGGTCGGCGGTTACCGATAAAAGTATTCGGCTATCTAAGCTGTATTCTTTATTTACTAGGCTTTTTATGGCATCTTCAATATCATCTTTATTAACGCTTGCTAAAAAGCCCAAGCGCCCAAAGTTTATCCCAATTACGGGTATTTTAGAATCGCGGATAAGTGCTACGGTATCAAGCATGGTGCCATCGCCGCCAAGGCTTAACAAAACATCTACATTGCCTACTAAATCATGATGGCTGTTAAATTGCTGGAATTTTTTGGGGTAAAATACCTTCCCGGAAATAAAACGGCTAAACCCATCAAAAACAAAAGCCTCTACATCATGCCTGGCAAGAGAGTCAAATACATGCTGCACATATGGAAGTACCGAATTGCCAAACTGCCTGCCGTAAACTGCGATTTTCATTTAAAAGATGTGTGATTTGAAATATGAGATGTATGAACCATTAGTGCGTATGAGATGCCTTTACGGTATTTGATGCCTATATGTTTAAATAATTCATCAACTGATCATAGCGATTAGTAGTTCCGTCATCGTTTTTTACATCGTTGTAGGTAGCTACAATGATATATTCATACCTAAGAAATGATGCAATAATGGACGAAAGGTCTGTGCGGTTCAACTTCAGCGTAACTTCTAACCGTGTAGAATCGGGGAAGGATTGAATATAAGAGCTAAGGATTTGCGCATTGTTTGATTCTACAATTTGCGATATATGGGCGAGCGAATTGCTGCGGTTATTAATTTCGAGCACAATGATGCCGCCTGGCTCCTTAACGGATGTTAAAGTTGCAATATATTCTACAATTGTATTGACAGATATAAGGCCCAGATAATGCTGAGATGCATCTATAACCGGGACAACACTTAGTTTCTGTTCGTAAAAAAGCCTTATCACATCGTACACGTGCTGCACATCATACAAAAAAGCATTGTGCAACGAGAGGCTTAAAGCGCCTACAGTAGTTTGATAATCTGTAGCTTCAACAAGATCAGAATCAGAAACCAAGCCCAGGAATAACAATTCATCTACAATAGGCAAATGGCTAACGCGAAATTCGGCCATTCGGTCTAAAACTTTCTGAACAGTATCAGTAGTTTTAACCGGCGGAATGGAATCAGCTATTAATTCGCGGGCGATCATTATTTCAGCAATACTCTTTCTAAAAACCTATGTACGTATTTATTGAACTCTTCGGGCTGTTCCATCATCGGCGCATGGCCACAAAACTCTACCCAGTTCAGTTCAGAATTTGGCAATATCCTATGGAATTCTGTAGCAACCTCTGGAGGAGTAATTTTATCATTTTTGCCCCAAATAAGGCAAACCGGGATAGTTATTTTATACAGATCTTTCGACATGTTATGCCTGATGGCGGATTTCGCCATAGCCAATATGCGCAATACCCGGTTGCGGTCGTTAACAGTTTCAAACACCTCATCCACTAGTTCTTTAGTTGCAACTGCGGGGTCGTAAAAAGTAAACTCTACTTTTTCTTTTATAAAATCATAGCTTTCCCTGCGGGGAAAAGAGCCTCCAAAGGCATTTTCATATAGACCTGAGCTTCCGGTAAGCACCATGGCTTTTACAACAGCCGGATTGGAAAGCGTTAGCACCAGCCCAACATGGCCCCCAAGCGAATTGCCCAAAAGTGTTACTTGTTCTAATTTTTTATACTTTATAAATTTATTGACAAATTTTGCAAGGCTTTTTACGCCAGTGGTGAGCAAAGGCAGATCATAAAGTGGCAGCATGGGTATTACCACCCTGTAATTCGGGCTAAATTCTTCAATTACTTTATCCCAATTGCTTAAAGCGCCCATAAGGCCATGAAGCAGCAATAGAACCTGCCCTTCTCCCTCATCAATATATTTGAACCCGTTTTCCTGTTTAAGGGTAAATTTCATGGTTTATGCTTCAAGCAATTATTTTGCTGCAAAATACAAGCAAATAACGTTTTATTGAAATTAATATCAGCTCAATAATTTTTTTACAATTTCAGATATTGTTTTTCCATCGGCTTTGCCGGCCAATTGTTTATTTGCCATGCCAATAATTTTGCCCATATCTTTTATTCCCGAAGCCCCGCTTGCTACAATTATTTCTTGAACCTCGGCATTGATCTCATCCCTGTTAAGCTGCTTGGGCAAATAGGTTTCAATAACCTGCAACTCGTCAACTTCAATCTGGTACAGATCGTTTCTGTTTTGAGCCTTATAAATGTCTGCAGATTCTCGCCTTTGCTTCACTAATTTCTGCAACACTTTAATCTCGGCTTCCTCACTTAAAATATCAGAAGCTCCTTTTTCTGTTTTTGCCACAAGCAGTGCGGCTTTTATTGCCCGAAGGC
The DNA here is from genome assembly GCA_043758305.1 of Pedobacter sp. GTDB lineage: Bacteria > Bacteroidota > Bacteroidia > Sphingobacteriales > Sphingobacteriaceae > JAQSWM01. The sequence continues at coordinate 7,233 of JAYVNR010000250.1, forward strand.
TGCGCAAGCTGATTTCGTTCTTAGAAAGCATTGCTGCTTTAATATTCTGATCTATTTTTTGTTGTAACATGTTGGGTTGGGGATTGCGTTGTGGGTTGTGTGTTATAGGTTGTTGGTTGTTCCTTATTCGTTTTTTTTAATTTTTAATTTTCATTATTCCTTATCAAATGCGAGGTATTTGCCTGAGCGATAGGTGTTAGTATCATATCATTTATATTTACGTTTGCCGGACGGGAAACTGCATACCATATAGCATCCGCAATATCTTGGGCGGTCAAGGGCTCATAGCCTTCATATACTTTTTTAGCCCGTTCTTCATCGCCTTTAAAACGCACTATAGAAAACTCTGTTTCTACAGCTCCTGGATTTATGCCCGTTACTTTTATCCCATAAGGGAGTAAATCTATGCGCATAGCCTGATTAAGGGCATCTACAGCATACTTGCTGGCGCAATACACGTTTCCATTTAGATAGGTTTCTTTGCCTGCAATTGAGCCAACATTTACAATATGCCCTTTATTCTGGCTGACCATCCAGCCCGAAACAATTTTAGTGATGTAAAGCAAGCCCTTAACATTGGTGTCTATCATATTATCCCAATCGGCTGTATCCCCTTCATGTATGGGCGATAGGCCCTGGCTAAGCCCGGCATTATTAAGGAGGACATCTACCTTTTTCCAATCATCGGGCAATGCCTGTAATTTCTGCTGCACATCATCGCTATTTCGTACATCTAAAGTTATTGCTTTGGTTTCTATGCCGTGTTCCTTTTGCAGGATATTAGCAAAATCTTCAAGTTTTTCTGTTCGGCGAGCAATGAGCACAAGATTATAGCCTTGCTCTGCCAGTAGTATAGCGCTGGCTTGCCCAATGCCCGATGTAGCGCCAGTTATCAATGCGATTTTTGACATTTAATGGTTCTAATTATTCTACGAAATTACGAAAGGTTTTAAATCAGGAACAAGCAATGAGGCTAATCACTCAAAAAACAGGCTAATCTGGATAGTGTGCAGGTATAGCCTGTCAAGCGGGCTTGAATACGGATGGTCTTCTGCCTTAAGCACATTTCCAATAGAATGAGATAATTTTAGTTCGGGCGAGAGCTTGAAAAATTCAAAATAAAAGTCAAAGCCTACACCGGCTTCGTAGGAAGCATAGCTTTTATTGTTTTTAACAAGCTTTTCCAATAAAGCAAAGCCGCTATCATCAGTTTTCTTTTTAGAAACTATATCCATAGAATATTTTGCTCCCGCTAAAAAATAAGCCCTGAAATTATTCCTGCGGTCCGAGCGCAGTTTAATCCCCAGTGGAAAATCTACCAAAGTGGCTGCGATGGTTTGGCGTTTATACTTATTGGGGTCGTTATAGTTATAATCAATATACCGATCTGAAAAGCTTAATCCCGGAGTGAGCCTCAATTCAGCATTCTCGTTAATGCGCAAACTGCTGATAAAACCTATACCAAACCCGGTTGCGGGTGGAGAACTGAGGCTGGAAAGAGAATCGGTAATACTGTTACCGGTAGAAGCATCAAAATAAGGGCTGCGCCAGTCTGGCTTCTTTATTATTTTATAATCTGATGAAAGGTACTGGAACATGAAACCAAAGTTTACAGTTTGATCATCATTATCTCCGCCCGAGTTTTGTGCACAAGAAATACCATGGATTATTAAACATGCCAGCGTAAGGCAAAGGTTTTTGGTCATTTAATTCCGGTGTAAATAGAACATATGCCAAACGTTAGGGCTCTCAATTTGGTATGTTGAAAACCTGCTTTCTGCATACGGGCAATAAATTCTTCCCCGGAAGGGAAAGCTTTTACAGATTCAGGGAGATAGGAATATGCGCTGCCGTCCTTAGAAAAGGCTTTGCCAATTGTTGGCGTTATATAGCGGAAATAAAAATTGTAAAGCTGCTTTACAGGAAAGGCTTTTGGCTTGGAAAATTCCAGCACTGCAATCTTCCCACCCGGCTTTAGCACACGGAAGATGTCTGAAATCCCTTTATCCAGGTTTTCAAAATTGCGCACGCCGAAGGCAACAGTTGCTGCATCAAAAGTATTGTCTTCAAATAAAAGCTTTTCCGAATCGCCCAGCCGAACTTCAAATTTATCCTGTAGGTTTCGTTTACTGATTTTTTGTTCAGCAATATCCAGCATGCCTTGTGAAATATCCACGCCGATAATTTTCCGGGGCTTTAAAATCTTCAAAGCTTCAAAAGCAAAATCTCCGGTGCCGGTGGCTACATCCAATATCAATTGTGGCTTATCTGCTTTCAGTTCATTGATTGCAATTTTTCTCCATATTACATCAATCCCCAACGACAAAAAGTGGTTGAGAAAATCGTAGGTTTTAGAAATGTTGTTGAACATGGTTGCTACCTGCTCTTTTTTGGTAGCATTGGGATCGTGATAAGGCGTGACCTGATTTGACATCGCTGCAAAGATAGGGATTTTAGAATGTGCGAGGGAGCAAGGAGCAACGAGAGAAAGATTAAAGAGCAGAGCGAAGAAGAAAGGATTAAAGAGCAAAGACTAAAGGTTGGAGTAAAGACTATCTAAAGAATTATGGGACTAAAGACTATTCCTTACCTTTGCGCCAATGATCATCAAATCGGCAGAATTCAAATCCAGCAATACGCGTACAGACAAGCTGATGCCTCCTCTATTGCCCGAATATGCATTTATCGGAAGGTCTAATGTGGGCAAATCGTCGCTCATCAACATGGTTGTTCAGAAAAAGGGGCTGGCAAAAACCTCTCAAACCCCGGGCAAAACCCAGCTGATAAACCATTTCCTGATAAATGAAAACTGGTATATTGTTGACCTTCCGGGATATGGCTATGCCAAAACCTCACGCAGCAACCGCGGCGACTGGGAGAAATTCATCCGCTTTTACCTCCGCAACCGCGAAAGCCTGCAATGCGTTTTTGCATTGATTGATAGCCGACTTGAACCGCAAAAATTAGATATTGAATTTTGCGCCTGGATGGGCGAACACGGAATACCTTTTGTTATTGTTTACACCAAGTGCGATAAGCAATCTGAACATAAAACGCTTCAAAATGCCTCGAAATTTAAGAATGCTTTGCTTGGATATTTTGAGGAAGTGCCGCAGGAGTTTTTTACATCTGCTGAAAAAAGCAGCGGACGGGAGGAGATTTTAGCTTTTATAGACGATATCAATAAAAGGTTTGTGGTGCCTGAGTATACGGAGAGTAACAACCAAAGCGAATAAACATATGTCTTTGGTGGGGACACCA
>JAYVNR010000251.1:0-3393 GCA_043758305.1 Pedobacter sp.
GATAACATCATCCTACATAATCAGGGGCAGCTTGTAGGAAGACTGTTAGGGACTATCAATATACACCAATTAGAGCGTGCGCTTAGAGCTAACCCATTTATTGAAAGCGCTAAAGTTTATGCAGATATGGACGGCATTATAAACGTACAGATTAAACAACGCGAGCCCGTTCTTCGCATCCTTAATCTTACCAATCAGGATTTTTATATAGACCGCAATGGCTATAAAATTCCAACATCGGGCAATTTTACGGCAAAAGTGCTTGTTGCCAATGGCTATATCCTTGAAAGTTTTTCAAAGCACATTGATACGCTAAGCACCAAGTTAGCCCGTGATTTATATCTCACAGCTTTGTTTATAGAAAAAGATACGCTCTGGAATGACCAGATTGAACAGTTGTATGTAAACCAGCAAAACGAGATTGAAATGGTGCCACGGGTGGGCAATCAGCGCATTATTCTTGGTGATGCAGATTCCTTGCAGGTAAAGTTCCGTAACCTTCTGGTATTTTATAAAAAAGCAATGCCTAACGTTGGCTGGGATGCCTACAAAACAATTAGCCTTAAGTATGCCAATCAAGTAGTTTGTGAAAAATATACAGCTGTAGACAGCATCGGCTTTAAACTAAAAGCTTTGGTAGACAGCACTGTAATAGCATCGGCAGATACAATAAAACCAATTAAAAGAATTCAGGATACTATAACAACATCAACACATTAAATTATGGAAAAAAGCACTACTCCTACGGGCAAAAACTCCCCCATTGTTGTCGGTTTAGACATCGGCACCACTAAAATATGTGTTACCGTAGGCCGGCGCAGCGCCCATGGAAAAATTGAAATATTAGGCATGGGAAAAGCCGAATCTGCGGGCGTGACCCGCGGCGTGGTTTCTAATATCCAGAAAACGGTACAGGGCATTATGCTGGCAGTAGAAGAGGCTAGCGCACAATCAAACGTTGATGTTAAAATTGTAAATGTGGGCATTGCCGGCCAGCATATAAAAAGCCTCCAGCACCGTGGCATTTTAACACGCAAAGACCTTAATACCGAAATTCAGCGAAAGGATATCGACAAACTGATTGAGGATATGTATAAGCTGGTTATGCCTCCCGGCGAAGAAATAATCCATGTTTTGCCCCAGGAGTTTACAGTAGATAATGAACCCGGCATCAAAGATCCTATCGGGATGGCTGGCGTGCGCCTGGAAGCAAATTTCCATATTATTTCTGGCCATGTAAGCGCAGTAAAAAACATACTTAAATGCGTGGGAAATGCCGGGCTGGAAACTCAGGAACTTATACTTGAACCGCTTGCCTCATCAGAGTCTGTATTGAGCGACGAAGAGAAAGAAGCTGGGGTTGTACTGGTAGATATCGGTGGCGGCACTACCGATCTTGCTATTTTCCACGAAGGCATTATCCGCCATACAGCCGTTATTCCATTTGGTGGCAACAGCGTAACAGAAGATATCAGGGAAGGCTGTTCTGTAATGCGCAACCAGGCAGAATTATTAAAAACCCGGTTTGGCTCTGCTTTGGCTGATGAAAATAAAGACAATGAAATTATTTGTGTGCCCGGTTTGCGAGGGCGTGAGCCAAAAGAAATCTCTGTAAAAAATCTGGCTTATGTAATCCAGGCCCGGATGGAGGAAATTATTGAGCACGTGTATTATGAAATTAAATCATCCGGCTACGAGCGGAAGTTAATAGCCGGGATTGTGATTACTGGCGGAGGGGCCCAACTGAAACATTTAACCCAGCTGGTAGAATTTGTTACAGGCCTCGATAGCCGAATTGGCTATCCAAACGAGCATTTGGCCAAGAATGAAGTGCTGCCTAAAAATGTTTATGATGATTTGAAGAGCCCGATGTTTGCCACAGGCATAGGATTATTGATAAAAGGCATCCAGAAAGCAGAAATCATCTCAGAAAGCAGCACTAAAACTACAGCACCTGTAGAAAAATCAAAAGTGGCTGAAAAAGGAAAAAAACCGTTTGGGCTGTTTGATAAATTGCTTTTAAAAGGAGCTCAATTTATTAAAGATGATATCAAGGATGAGGACTATATCAGTTAGTTTTCAACATTGCGTTAATTTTCCACAATCTTAACAATTGTGGAAAACCAATGTGCAAAATTATTTAATATTACATTCAGGAGTAGCGTAAAAAGCTAAAATCTACACCATTAATTATCAGCAACATGCAGTTTGAAATGCTTAAAGAAAAATCATCGATCATTAAAGTGATTGGTGTTGGGGGAGGTGGAGGCAATGCCGTAAACCATATGTACAGGCAGGGGATTACAGGCGTCGACTTCATTATTTGTAATACCGATGCGCAGGCATTGGAGTTGAGCCCCATACCTAACAAGGTACAGTTAGGGGCAAGCCTAACCGAGGGGATGGGCGCTGGCTCTATACCTGAAGTAGGCAAAAATTCGGCAATAGAAAATATTGACGATATCAAGCAAATGCTTGGCAGCAATACAAAAATGCTTTTTATAACGGCAGGTATGGGTGGTGGCACAGGCACAGGCGCCAGCCCCATCATTGCAAAAGCGGCAAAAGAGCTTGATATTTTAACTGTTGGCATAATTACAACTCCTTTCTCTTTTGAGGGCAAGCGACGCAAGCTGCAGGCCGAAGCCGGGCTTGAGGAGTTTAAAAAATATGTAGATTCTTATTTGGTAATTTCTAACGACCGCTTACGCGAGATTTTTGGGAATTTAACGCTGAGCGCAGCTTTTGCACAGGCCGATAATATTTTAACCACTGCAGCCAAGGGCATAGCCGAAATCATTACTATTCCCGGCTATATAAATGTGGATTTTAAAGATGTGCGCACCGTAATGCAGGAGAGCGGCGTAGCCATTATGGGCAGCTATTCCGCCGAAGGCGAAAATAGGGCACTAAAAGCCGTTGAAGGTGCTTTAGCATCTCCACTTTTGAAAGATAACGAGATTGAAGGTGCACGGTATATTTTGCTGAATATTAGCTCGGGCTCAAAGGAAGTTTCTATGGACGAGGTGAGCGTAATAACCGATTATATACAATCGGAAGCTGGACTAGCTGCAGATTTGATATGGGGGAATTGCATAGACGAAACGCTCGAAGAAAAAATATCTGTTACTATCATCGCAACAGGTTTTCAAACTATGGAAGAGCGTGCGGTAGAAAAAAGCCAGCAACGTAAAATATCATTGCTCACTCCAGATAGTGCGCAGCTTATCAAACCTGTTAATACCTTCATAGAACAGCCAGAAGAAGATGAAGCTATGCTTTCAGGACCTGCCTTAAAGGCTAAAGAGCCTAAAGAAGCCCAGCCTGATTTGTTTGCCAGCATTTTTGCATCGCCACAATCTGATGATTCAGTTAGCGGGAATCCTGTAAAAT
>JAYVNR010000252.1:0-3391 GCA_043758305.1 Pedobacter sp.
CCCCACACCCCACACCTCAAAATCTGGGGCATATCGGCAACCATCGGCAATCTTGAACAGGCTGCAGAAGTGCTGCTTGGCAGCAATATCCCTCGCGAAAAGATAAAGCTGATACGTGCCAATATTGAGAAGAAACTGATAATAGAATCTATTATTCCGGAAAATATTGAAAAATTTTCATGGGCGGGGCACTTGGGCATTAAGCTGTTGCCGCAGGTTATGGAAATTGTTGCCCAAAGCAAAACTACCCTCATTTTTACCAACACCCGCTCTCAGTCGGAAATTTGGTACATGGCAATTTTAGAACAGTATCCGGAATATGCCGGTGTTATGGCAATGCACCACGGTTCATTGGACAATGAACTGCGAAACTGGGTTGAAGAGGCTTTGCACAATGAAATGCTTAGGCTTGTGGTTTGTACGTCCAGTTTAGATTTGGGCGTAGATTTCAGGCCCGTTGATACCGTGGTACAGATTGGCAGCCCTAAAGGCGTTGCCCGCTTTATGCAACGTGCCGGGCGCAGCGGCCATCACCCGGGAGCTACATCAAAAGCATGGTTTGTACCTACATATTCTCTTGAATTGCTGGAGGGAGCGGCTTTGAAACAGGCTATTAAAGAAGAAGTTTTTGAAAGCCGGGATCCCATTCTCCTTGCAATGGACGTGCTGATGCAATATTTGGTCACGCTTGCCGTATCCGACGGCTTTAAGCCGGATGAGATTTTTAAGGAGATTAAAACTACGTATGCCTATGCTGATTTGGAACCTAAAGATTACCATCAAATACTTAATTTCATCACAAAAGGGGGCAAAACCCTCTCAGCTTATGATGAATTTCTAAAAGTTGAGATTGAAAACGGGGTTTACAAGGTTAACAGCCGTAGGGTAGCAATGCGCCACCGGCTCACCATGGGCACAATTGTTAGCGATGTAAATGTCCGCATCAAATTCCTTAGCGGCGGTTACTTAGGATCAATAGAAGAGTCGTTTATATCCAGATTAAAAGTAGGCGATAACTTCTGGTTTGCCGGTCGCCCATTAGAGCTTGTAAAAATAAAAGACATGACTGCCTTTGTTCGTAAATCAGCTAAACAAAAAGGGCAAATCCCCAGCTGGATGGGCGGGCGCATGCCTCTTTCATCCCAGCTTTCGGCTATGTTCCGGGTTAAACTTGACGAAGTTGCTATGGGAGTAGAAGAAGATATAGAAGTCAGGACTTTGCGCCCTTTGTTTGATTTGCAGGCAGAACTTTCGCACCTGCCACTTCGGGATGAGTTTTTAATAGAAAAATTCACCTCCCGGGATGGATTCCATCTCTATTTCTACCCATTTGATGGCCGGTTAGTTCATGAAGGCATGGCTTCTTTGTTTGCTTATCGGATATCAAAGATCAAGAAAGCGTCATTCTCTATAGCTATGAACGATTATGGGTTTGAACTGCTAACTGATGAAGAAATGCCCATTGAGCAAGCCATAGAAAATAGTTTGTTCAGCACTGAAAATCTGCTTGATGATATACAGCAAAGCTTAAATGCCAACGAGATGGCAAGGCGCAGGTTTAGGGATATAGCGCATATTGCCGGCCTTGTTTTTACCGGCTTCCCTGGCAAATCAATGAAGAATAAACATTTGCAGGCATCAACTTCTTTGCTTTTTGAGGTGTTCAGTGAATACGAAAAAGATAATGTTCTGGTGCGGCAGGCCTATCACGAGGCTTTGCAGTTTCAATTGGAAGAGCACAGGCTACGGGCTTCATTGCAGCGCATCCAAAATTTAAAAGTCATCATTACGTTTAGCGAACGCCCAACTCCTTTTTCATTCCCAATAATGGTAGACAGGTTAGGAAGGGAAAGGATTACTACGGAAACGATGGAAGAACGTGTAGCCAAGATGTCTGCCCGGTATGATAGAGCATAATGAAACACTTTGGCAGATTTCTTGTATTTAGTTAAATAAATAAATCTATCATGAACTTAAAAAGAACTTTTGGATTAATCTTGACTATACTGGGCATAGTTGGGCTAATTTATGCCGCTGTTGGCTTTGTGCAAGGCACAGCAGAAGCTAAAGCATTGATTGTTTACGGAGTATTGGGCCTGATCTTTTTTATTACAGGTATAGGGCTGGTAAGAAACACCCAGGATGTAGCCAAGGCATAAAAAAAACCGTTTCGGATATCGGAACGGTTTATAATACCTTTTGCTAATTATCGCTTAGTTTATCTCGTATTGCCTCAAGCAAACGGCCGCCTTTGTAATAATAGCGTTGCCAGTATGGCTCGTTGAGGTTGCTTATCCTGACTCCGTTACTGCTGGAAGCATGGGCAAATTTATTGTCCCCAATGTATACTCCAATATGCGAGATAGCACTGCTGTTGATTTTAAAAAAAACCAGGTCGCCTTCTTTCAGATCGCTTTTTTCAATCGGGTTGACCATACTGAAAATATTGCGGGAGTTATTAGCAATAACTGTATTGAATACTTTTTCATACAACTGATGGGCAAAAGCCGAACAATCGATGCCGCTCTTGCTTACTCCGCCTAATCTGTATGGGGTGCCAATCCAGTCGTAAATAAATTGATAAAGCTTAACATTTGAGGTTGCTGAAACCGCAACTCCCATAATCTGCGAGAAGTAATCCTTTGCTAAATTGTCAGGGTCTGAAACCTCTGTTTTTGAAACTTTTCCTGAAGTTTGGGCATTTGCCAAAACAACAGTCCCTATAAGCAGCAATGCTACTATTAGTTTTTTCGCCATATTTTTTCTAACTCTATTAATAGTTTCAGAATACTACTACTAATACTTTAAGCTCCTCAGGCGGAACAAAACAAAAGTATATCAAATTAACTCCCCATGCAACCCCAATTGCAAATCAATACTTCCTTATACGTTGATTTAACAAAAAAGTTGCACTGTTAACAAAACTTTTCGATTTTCTTTTTTTAAGCCTTTTATAATTAGATTTGCCTTCCCAAAAACGGATTTTATCGAATGAATTCAGTAGAAATTACAAAGGATACTTATTTGCATTGGTATGAATCAATGCTGCTTATGCGAAAGTTTGAGGAAAAGTCGGGCCAGTTGTACGGCCAGCAAAAAATAAGGGGGTTTTGCCATTTGTATATAGGTCAGGAAGCTGTCCTTGCCGGTGCGATGTCTGTTTTGGGGCCCGGGGATTCGATGATAACTGCTTACCGCGACCATGCACATGCGTTGGCCCGCGGAATGAGCGCTAATGAAATAATGGCTGAATTGTACGGCAAAGCCACAGGATGCTCCAAAGGAAAAGGAGGCTCTATGCATATGTTCAGCAAAGAGCATAAGTTTTTTGGCGGGCATGGCATTGTTGGAGGCCAAATCCCATTAGGCGCCGGAGTGGCATTTGCAGAAA
>JAYVNR010000253.1:0-3379 GCA_043758305.1 Pedobacter sp.
ATATAGTAAACCGGCAAAGCCTTGGAAGAGTGGGCCCAGGCATAATGATATTCAAAAAGATGATTGTATATAATGTAGAATAAACATGCGCCAATCCCGACAACAGAGGTGGCGTTTAGCCAGGTGGCAATTCGGCCGATGCGCTGCCAGCTAGTGTCTAAAGTTTTTTCAACTGTAGAATAGTAATATGAAATAGTTGCTAATACTGCCGAACCAAAAGAAAGTATGATAAAGAACTGGCCTAGCCTGCCGGGAAGCAGATGCTCCCCTACGAATTGAATATCCATTAAAAAGGTATCATATTAATTGTTCTAAGCTAAACATTCAGCTCAGTTTGCTTACAGAGAAAAGCAGAATTAAATTTTAGCAGGTGGTGCAGTATGCTCACTTACTTCAACCTGGTTTTTAGTGTATTTAGAAGGGCATTTCATCAATATTTTAGATGCATGAAACTCGCTTCCATTCATTTTTCCTGTTAATACAATTTGTTCGGATTTTTCAAAATCCTGAGGCTTTGTGCCCGTAAATATCACCTTGCACTCTTTCCCGTTTTTATCCTGCATAAAAAAAGCAAAATAGTTTGCATCCTGCTTTGGGTTGTAAACCATATCTTTCTGTTTGTCAAGGTGCCCTACAACATGCAGTTCCGATCCGCTTTCAATAGCTTCTGTAAAATTTCCATAAGTGCTTGAATCAGCATAAGTGCTAATTATCACACCAATTGCTACTGCAATAATTATTATCCCTATAATCGAACTCTTCTTCATGGCTGTGTGCCTTTAACGATATGGAGTACTGTAAAGTACAAGTGCTAAATATTGGGTACAAAGTTACTAAATAGCCCGGCTATTTAGTAAAGTATATAGTAAAGAAGTTGTGTCAAATTAATTACATAAAGATTATGGCCAAATGCCCATGTTCATGTATGATACCGCAATTTTATCTATTGAACTTACAAATGCTGCCGTGCGGAGGCTGTCAATTTTTGGGGTGCGCACTTTAATATCCCTGATTTCATTATAAGATCGAATCATGGTGTCTTCCAGTCCGGAGTTTACAAGCTCTAGTTCGGATGCACCATGGATTATGGTGCTCCGCTGTATTGGCGAAAGTGTAGATCCTGTCATCGACTCAATCATATTTACCATATTCTGGCTGGCATTTTCTTCATAACGCCTGTCCATGCGGCCAAAAGCTACATGCGAAAGGTTTTTTAGCCATTCAAAATACGAAACGGTAACACCGCCCGCATTGCAATACATATCGGGGATTATGATGCCGCCCCGTTTCAAAAATGCATCTGCAGCTTGAGGCGAAGTTGGCCCATTTGCGCCTTCGGCTATTATTTTGGCTTTGATCTTTTCTATATTTGATAGCGTAATCTGATTTTCTAATGCAGCAGGCACTAAAATGTCGCAATCCTGTTCAAGCCCTTCGGCAGGGTTTTTAAATTCGGATGTGGCTCCCCTATAGCCCAGAATTGATCCGGTTTCTTTGCGGTGGGCTACTACATCTTCAAAGTATAGCCCGTTAGGGTTATATACTGCGCCGTCATATTCGCAAAGGCCAACTATTGTTGCTCCGTATTCAGTAAGATACTTTGCAGTGTGGTAGCCAACATTCCCTAAGCCCTGAACTATGATTTTTTTGCCAGATAAGCCTGTTGATAACCCCAAAGCTTTCATATCATCAGTAAAGCTTACACATTCGCGTACAGCAATAGCCACGCCCCTGCCCGTTGCTTCACGCCGCCCTGCAATGCCATGCAAGGCAATAGGCTTGCCGGTAACACAGCCCATAGCATCAAGCTGGCCGGGGTTCATGGTGTAATAAGTATCAGCAATCCAGCTCATTTCCCGTTCTCCAGATCCGTAATCAGGAGCTGGAACATCAATGCCAGGACCTATAAAATTCTTTTTGATCAGCTCTACTGTATATCTGCGGGTTATAGTTTCCAGCTCTGCTACAGTATAATTTTTCGGGTTTATTTTTATCCCGCCCTTAGCTCCGCCAAAAGGCACATTTACTATGGCACATTTATACGTCATTAAAGCAGCAAGTGCCATAACTTCATCTTCATTCACCATTTCGCTGTAGCGGATACCGCCTTTTGTTGGCGACATATGGTGCGAATGTTCTACACGCCAGGCATGTATTACTTCAAAGCTATCGCCTTTGCGGATAGGGAACTGAAAACGGTAAACACTATTGCACGCCTTTATCTGTTCTAAAAGGCCTTTGTGGTGGGTGGTGAATTGTGCTGCATGGTCAAAAAACTGGCACACATCTCCAAAAAAATCATTATTAGGAGCAACAGCAACATTAGGATTTGCCATATAAAAAATTATTATTTGCGATTTAACTGAAATACACTGCAAGTTGAAATAAAATAAATCAATCTTGCAAATTCTGAATTTGCTTAGTGTATGAGCAACACTTCAGGAAAAAACCATTTTAAAATAGTTTAGAACGTTTAAAACCTGTTTTTGATTTTAATTGCCGCGTTCTATTTTTTTTAATCTTTTATCCATGCTGAACAGGTAAATGGCAATACCAATAAAAATTAAAAGGATTACAGCAATAACAACGTATATCTTCCCGGAACTGCGCATATCTAGTGCAGTATTGCCAACAGTTTCCTGAGCAAAGGTTAAGGTGCTTAGTATAAATAGAAGAAAAAATAGTATAAAGGTTCTCATTTTATTAAAGGTCAAATTGTTTTCTTTCAATTAAGCGGATACGGTACCGAAGGGTTGCTATCCATACCCCAATTAATGGCCATGCTATCATTGCCGGATAAAATACTGTGCGCATTGTATTATCCATATCCATTTTCCCAAAAGCAGGGTTTCCACCGTTCCCGGGATGCAAAGAATCAGTCATCCTTGGCAGGATCATGATAAGCACAATCATGATTGGATAAGCGAATATGTTGTACACAGCCGATATTTTAGCCCGCTTTTGTTCTTCTTCAATAGAATTTCTTAAAACGAGGTAGGCGCAATAAACCAAAAAAGCTATAGCGGCACTGTTTTGCTTCGGATCATTGCTCCAGGGCTCTCCCCATGTGTAATTTGCCCAAAGCATACCGGTAACTAAGCCCAGGATATAAAATACCATTCCCACGTTTATGCTTTCTACAGCTATCAGGTCATATTCCTCTTTAGGGTTAGCCAGGTATTTTATGCTGTAATATACAGAGATGCTCATTAGCGCCATCATAGCCATCCACATGGGCACATGGAAGTACACGTTCCTGATAGTCTCGTTTACAATATCCAATTGAGGCACAGGGCGAACAAAGCCAGCTATAAGTGTATAGGCAATTACTAAAACAGCTGCCCATTTCCACCACATTTTATAAATAAATCCCATAGAA
>JAYVNR010000254.1:0-3363 GCA_043758305.1 Pedobacter sp.
CAATTCCATAGGGCGAGCGCCGAGATCTTGCCCACCGAGATCAGGAGAACCGTCCATCTGAATTTTTACAGGAGCCATGCCAGACCCTTCCAAATGCACGGCATTGTTCATTCGTTTTAGCTTAACTTTCATTTTGACTGTTCTAACGCGTTCGCGATATCATTTTCAATATCCTCAATATCTTCCAGCCCAACAGAAATACGGATTGAGCCCGGCTGTATGCCTAATTGCAAACGTTCAGCTTCGCTAAGCTTAGAATGGGTTGTAGAAGCCGGGTGTGTGCCAATAGAACGCGAATCTCCCAAATTAGAAGTGATCAATATCATCTCTAGAGAATCTAAGAACCGCTTTGCACGCTCAAAACCTCCTTTAATCACAAAGGTAACAATGCCCCCACCCTGTTTCATTTGCCGTTTGGCAAGCTCATATTGCGGGTGCGAAGGCAGGAATGGATAACGCACCTGCTCTACTTCAGGATGTTTCTCCAACAATTCAGCAACCCGTAAGGCGCTGCTGCAATGCCTGTCCATGCGCACAGCAAGCGTTTCAAGGCTTTTAGAGAAAATCCAGGCATTAAATGCCGATAAAGCCGGACCGGTATGCCTAATGAAAAACATCATTTCTTTTATCAAATCGGCACGTCCAACAACTACCCCGCCTAAAACACGCCCCTGCCCATCCATGTATTTGGTGGCAGAATGGCTCACTATATCAACCCCGTATTTGATAGGTTTTTGCAAATAAGGCGTGGCAAAGCAATTATCTACATTGAGGATGATCTGCGGATATTTCTTTTTAAATGTTCCAAGCCATTCCAGATCCACTAATTCAAGGCCCGGATTAGAAGGCGTTTCTAAAAATATCATTTTTGTTTCCGGGCGAATGGCAGCTTCCCACTCTTCAGGCTTTAGCGCATCCACATACGTAGAAGTGATGCCCCAGCGTGGCAGCAATTGAGTTAACAGCTGGTGCGTGGAACCAAAAACAGAGCGGCAGGATACAATATGATCGCCACTGCGAAGCAAGCCTGCAAAAGAAGCATACACTGCTGCCATTCCGGAAGCAAAAGCAAGGCCGCTTTCTGCACCTTCCATTTCGCAAACTTTCTGGATAAATTCTGTGGTATTTGGGTTGGAATAGCGTGAATAAATATTGCCTTCCTGTTCATCAGCAAAAACAGCCCTGCCCTGTTCAGCATCATCAAAAACGAAGCTCGAAGTAAGGTATAAAGGCACCGAATGTTCGCGGTTGCTACTGCGTGGTATCTGGCTGCGTATCAGTTTTGATTGTTCTTTCATATCAATTATCATCGCCTGAGCGATAGTGTGGCAAACTTACGGAATGGAAAAAAATTTGACACTATGTTTTCCCGATGATTTACTAAATTGCATTGTAAACTATTATCTAATGATAACAAAACCTCAACCTCGCTTCCAAGGTGGTAAAGACGCCTTGTCTAAAAGCAAATTAGTGTCCTTGTTAAATGACGCCGGTTATACACCTGAAGAAATGGTAGCCATGGGCCCTAAATTTGTTAAGGATAGAATTATTCCAGAAGCGCTTGTTCTAGGCCATTGCCGTAACTCCGTAGCTGATTTCACAAAGAATCCAAACAAAGCTGCCAATGCAAGAGATACTGCAGCTAGAATTGGATTTGCTGTTCCAATCAAGACCAATTTTCAAGTAGTTTATCCACGTCGAGAAGAATTTAAGAAGGCTATAAATAAAAAAGTTGCTGTAGTCCAAAACAGTGATGCAGCTTCTAACATGAACATTGCCGAGTTTTTAAAGATTGTCAATCGTATTGCAAACAGAGAGCAGCAAAAATTAAAAACATTGAAATCTAATTATTCTGATTTTGAACGTGAGGATTTTATATGGCATTACTTGTTAGAAAGTTTCTCAACAATGGGAAGATCTAGAGGACGCGAAGGATTAATTGTTAATAAGGAGAATTATAACCAATTAAAATTTGAATTTTTAGAATTGCTCAAGGATTCAGAGATACTTGGTCATATTAAGAGTATATGCTGGAAAGCTAAGATCAGAATGCCTGACAAAAAAGCAGAATTCATATTAGGGTGTTTTAAACAATACAAGCAATTGGGTGGGCATCAAAAAGCAAAAGCAATGTTAGTAGCAAAGTCAGGAGGAGAGGAAAAGATTAAATTTTTAAAGAGTTTCACTGGTATTGGTGAGAAATATGCAAGAAATATTATGATGGATGTGTATCACCCAGAGTTTAGAAATTTCATAGCGATTGACATTCGGATCAATAATATTTTAAAATCTTGGAATTATGATAATCCGTCGTATCAGGAAAAGGAAGAATTTTTACTCGGTATTGCAAAACAGGCTAATATTAATGGCTGGGAATTAGATCGGCTGATGTATAATTTCGAGGCTGAGTTTACAAAGCAATAGTTGCTTCGTAAAGAATATAAACGATCCAAGCAATTACTGGACAGGGTTTATTTGCGTTTACCTCCCGGTAATAAAGGGGAGCACATGCTTCCCTTTGTTTTTTAATCCGGTTTGGCATTTTGTATTTTATCCGCATATGATCTACTTTCGGAAAAACAAAGCAAAATTACCAACACTTTACGTATTATTTTAAACGAGCTTGCGTTTGATAGAGACCAGTCGGGTAACTGAGCTCGCAATCTCGTTTAAAGGCAAAACATAATTTGCAGCGTTGCGCAAAATAGCCTCTTTAGGCATTCCAAACACAACACATGATGCTTCATCCTGAGCAATAGTTTGCCCCCCGGCTTCTTTTATTTCAAGCAGCCCTATAGCTCCATCATCTCCCATCCCGGTCAACAGCACTCCAATACCATCTTCGCCGGCATAAATAGCGATTGAACGAAATAATACGTCAACTGCCGGGCGATGCCTGTTAACCAGAGGGCCATCTTGCACTTCCACATAGTATTGGGTGCCTCTTCTCCTCAACAACATGTGATGATTGCCTGGCGCAACCAACGCTTCGCCAGCAGTAACAAGGTCGCCGTCCTCGGCTTCTTTAACTTTTAATGCACATGATTGATCGAGCCGCTCGGCAAACGATTTGGTAAAATTTTCTGGCATATGTTGCACTATTAAAATCCCGGGAGTGTTTGCAGAAAAAGATTCTAAAACTGCTCTTATAGCTTCTACTCCTCCGGTAGAAGCACCAATTCCAATTATTTTTTGACTTGCAGGCAGCATATTTTTAGGTCGGATATGCCTTAAAACTGCATCGGCTGATAGCTTGGGCTGAACGATGATTTTTTCAGTAATAGGTTTCCGTTTTATTTTAGCGGAAACCGCGGCCTTAACAATCTTACAAAAATTTGCCTTTTCAGCGTTTGTTGAAGCTGC
>JAYVNR010000255.1:0-10357 GCA_043758305.1 Pedobacter sp.
CATTGCCTCTTTTTTTGCCTTACAGCCGGCAACTATCAAATACAGACAGGCAATGTAAATAGCGTGCTTACTCACTATATTTCTTCTCATTTATCTTCCGCTGTAAACTTACAGACTGTACTCCTTTTCCTTTTGCTATTGTCCATTGTTTTACTGCCTGTTCAACGTCATTTAGCATAAATAGTATATCGCCATAATGCTCAATAATATCCCCATTTCCAACCTTATCATCGGCAATAGCTTTTTCTATCCAGATGCGGGCGTCTTTGTATTTTTTCTGCCTGAAGAGCACCCAGGCGTATGAATCTTCATACGATGGATTATTTTTATCAAGTTCGTTAGCCTTGCGGGCCATTTGTTCAGCTTTATCAAGCCCTTCTCCTCTTAGCGAAAGATAATAAGCGTAATTGTTGAGGGTGGAGGCATTGTCTGGATTGGCTTTAATAGCCTGATCGTACGCCTGATCCGATTCTTTATATCGTTTAAGCGAATTGTACGAATCGCCTAAAGAGGAATAAATTTGGGACAGGCTTTCTTTATCTTCTGCCTGTAATGAGGCTGCATTTTTTAAATAGCTGATGGCCTTTTCATGATTCTTTTTTTGTGCGTAGGCTATTCCTGTATACAAATATAAATTGCCCTGGTTTGGGAAAATGGTCAGTGCTTCTTCTCCATCTTTAACAGCTGCTTCAAAATCCCTCTGTGTAGTTTCTATGCGCAAGAGTTGCTCCCAGATCAAGTAAACCTGATTGTTTAGCTCCAGAGCTTTTTTGTAAGATGCCCTGGCCTCAGTATATTTCTCCTCCTGAAAAAGCACATCGCCATATACTGAATATGCTTTAGGGTCTGAGGCATGGACTTTGGTCATAGTCAAAGCAAGCTCATCCGCTTGTTTACGTGCCTTAGCATCTTCGAATTGTGGAAAAAACGAGAGAACGATACGAACCTTGGAGTCAATATCCATTTCCGGATTAGAAAATGCCGATTTGAGCTCAACAAAAGCTTCCTCCGTTTTCCCTTGGCCCCTGTAAAGGTCGGCTAAGGAAAGCTGCACTAAAGCATTTCCCGGATCGGTGGCTTTAGCTTTCAATAAGGCATCAAGCCCTTTAGCTTTATCGCCAGCCTTAATATATACCTGGCTAAGCTCGATAAGGCTTCGCACATCTTTGGGATTGCTATCCGCAATTTTTTGCAACTCCCCGGCGGCCTTGTCGGTTTTCCCTTGTTTTTGATAGATTTTTTGCCGGGCCGTTACCAGGTCTTCGCTAGCGCCAAACTTTTTTTCAATTGCCGCATATACGTCTAAAGCGGCGTCTGTTTTATCTAATAAGTACAGTGCGCTAGCTTTATCATAATAGTAATCGTCCTTTTCGGGAGCTATCCTGATAAGTTCATCAAGCACAGTGCTTAGCTGAGCCACATTATTTGTTTTTTTATATATATCGGCCAGCAAAATCCAGTACCATTCGTTTTGGGGATTTGCTGTTACAGCTTTCTTTCCCAGATTTTCCGCTTCAGATTCTCTACCAGCCAGATGATAGATATTGGCTATCTCATATAAAACGGCATCGTTTGCCGGATCTACTTCTAAAATTTTATTGAAATAGTCAGACGACTGTTGATAGTTATTGATCGCCTTTGCGCTTATAGCCGAAAAAAACCATTCTTTAATTTGAAGGCTGTCTTTTAGGGTAAGAGCTCGGCCACCGCCCGCAGCAGGCTTGCCATTTCTTTGCGCCATAACTGCGCTTCCCTGCAAAAGGGCTAAGAGTATGAATAATTTTTTTAGCATTGTTTCTATGTTCCTGTATGGCCATAACCACCTGCGCCACGAGCAGTTTCAGTTAAATTCTCAGCTTGTGCCCAGTTAACTTTTTCATGTTTTGCAACAATTATCTGTGCTATGCGGTCGCTATGGTTTATAGTAAAATCGGTATCAGAAAAATTAATGAGCAAAATTTTTATCTCGCCACGATAATCTGCATCTATTGTGCCTGGTGTATTTAAAATAGTGATGCCATGCTTTAACGCTAAACCACTGCGTGGCCGTATCTGGGCTTCGTAACCAACAGGCAGCTCAATAAATAAACCAGTTGGAACTAAATGCCTTTGCATAGGCCTCAGTACAATAGCTTCTTGCAAATTAGCCTTAATATCCATACCTGCAGCAGCCTCAGTTTCGTAAGCTGGCAAAGCATTTTGAGAGATATTTATAATTTTTACATCCATTTGTTGCCTAATAACTGTTTAATTTCCTTTTTCTCAATAAATAAGGCTGTGGCTATAAACAAAAGCAATAAGCCATTGCCAATAATAAGGCTTCGGTTAAAAATATAATACGCTAAAAAAACAAATACTGCCGACGATACAATGTACGCCAGAATTTTGTTCAAATGGTATGGAATGGGATAATTTCTTTGGCCCAAAAGGTATGATAGCACCATCATTGTTACATAGGCTGTAACCGAAACCCAGGCTGCAGCCATATAACTGTAGCGAGGAATAAAAATCACGTTTAGCACAACGGTTACTATTGCGCCTGCTCCGGAAATATATAACCCATACTTGGTTTGATCGGAAAGTTTATACCAGATTGATAAATTCATGTAAATGCCTAAACTAACATAGCCAAACAAAAGGATGGGCACAACATCAAGGCCAGACCAGTAGATAGCCTGCTGAGCTTCGGTTTTTGCCCGTATAAAATATTTTAGAATTTCTATATTAGCTACTAAAGCTATAAATATCGTGCAAACGGCAATTACAAAATATGTCATGATGCGGGCATATGTATCGCCAGAATTTTTATTTTTTGCATGGCTGAAAAAAAATGGCTCGGCGCCCAGCCTGAAGGCCTGCACAAAAATGCTCAGGAATATTGCAAGCTTGCAGCATGCTCCATAGATGCCCAATTGCTGTTCGCTTATGCCTACCGGAAGCAATCTCCCCAGAAAAAATTTATCAACATTTTCGTTAATGATAAAAGACATATTTGCCACTAAAACAGGGACACTGTATAGAAACATCTCCTTGCTTAGCTTAAAATCAAATTGCAGTTTTAGCTTAAAAAGTTCTGGGAGCAATAATAACAAGGTTACTAAACTGGCTGCAAGGTTAGAAATAAACACATAGCCCACCCAACCCGGCTTGTACCATGCTGCAATAAATACAGAACCAGACCAGCCATTCTTTATAATTTGCGGCACAATAACAATAAAGAATAAATTAAGGCCTACAAATACAATAATATTAATGGTTTTAATAAGCCCGTAACGTATAGGCCTGCCATCTGCCCTCACTTTAGCAAAAGGGATTACAGCAAGTGCATCTGCCACCAGGATATAGATAAAGTACTTGACAAATTTTACATAATCTGTGACCGAAGTTGTGACCTTGCCATCCTGTAGCCAGATGGCGATATCTGTTGCAAATAGTACCGTGAAAGCTAAAAATATAGCAGCTATGCCAGCAATAGTTAAAAACGTATTGCTATAAACTTTGTCTTTTTTACCCTCGTATTTGTTCAGGTACCGAAAGAATGTTGTTTCCATTCCAAAAGCCAAAACAGCATTTAGCATAGATGCCACACTGTACATATAGGTAAAAATGCCGTAAACCTTAGCAGGGTAAACGTTTACAAAAAGCGGTGTCAATACAAAATTGAGCAGCCTTGAAAGTATGGTGCTTAAACCGTAGATAGCCGTATGGCCGGCAAATTTTTTTAATGACAAGGGAAATGCGGTGTTTTATGGATGTTTGGAGATAAAGCTAATTTTCGATCGATGTATCCAGTCACCATAAGAAATTCTTTTTTACTACTTCAAAGTTACGATACAATTTTATTTCGCCTTCGGCGGATTCTACTTTTTCTACAACAGCCCGCTGCGGACCTTCATGGCACCACTCCATAAATGATTCGATAGAAAAATCATCTCCTTCTGCCTCAATATAAACCGATCCGTCGGGTTTGTTCATTACCAAACCTTTAACGCCTAATTGATCGGCTACGGCTTTTGTTGTAGCCCTAAAAAATACGCCCTGTACTTTTCCATGTACAGATATGTTCAAATGTTTCATTAATGATAATCAGGTAAAATCAAGTTTAGCTATACGCTCTTTTTCCAACTTAAAATTTGCCCAAATTTCTGCAAGTATTTGTGCTGCGGGCTTAATTGATGTAATCATAGCAGCAACCTGGCCAATTTCTAATTCTCCATTATCAATGTCTCCTTCGAACATCCCCTTTTTAGCCCTTCCCTTTCCTAATAATTCCGTAAGTTCTTCTTTCCTTGCACCGCTAAGTTCTAAGCGCTCAACTTCCATATAAAACTTATTCTTAAGCAACCTTACCGGCATTAACTCTTTCATGCTTAGTTTGGTATCGCCTTCGGCGGAATCCAGTATGGCTTTTTTAAAATTATCATGAGCAGATGATTCTTTGGCTGCTGCAAATGCCGAACCAATTTGAACGCCGTCTGCGCCTAAAGCCATAGCTGCAAGCATAGAACTGCCACTGCTTATCCCTCCAGCGGCAATTAGTGGGACTGTTGTAATCTCTTTTATCATGGGTATCAGGCACATGGAAGTAGTTTCTTCACGGCCATTATGGCCGCCTGCCTCAAAGCCTTCGGCAACTATTGCATCTACCCCACAGCTTTGAGCTTTAAGTGCAAATTTTTTATTAGCAACAACATGAGCTACTGTTATGCCATTTTCTTTTAAATATGCTGTCCAATTTTCGGGATTTCCGGCAGATGTAAAAACTATTTTTACTCCCTCTTCAATTATAACCTTCATAAGCTTTTCTGCTTCGGGGTAAAGCAGCGGAACATTTATGCCAAAAGGCTTTGTGGTTGCGTGCCTGCATTTTTGAATATGGATCCTTAGGGTATCCGGGTGCATAGAACCTGCGCCTATAAGTCCCAGCCCGCCCGCATTAGATACTGCCGAGGCAAGCTCCCAGCCACTGCACCACACCATGCCCGCCTGGATAATTGGGTATTGAATGTTAAAAAGCTTGCAAATTGAATTCACTGCTGTAAAAGTGGTTTTTTACAACCGCATAGGCAAAAGAAAAAATTTATATAAGCCTGGTAACTTTGGATTCGGGAGTGAGTTTTAGGCCATCTACTTGGCTAATAAGGTTTAGCCCCGGCTTTTTTCCTTTTTCAATACTGCCAAACTCTTTATCAATACGTAAAAACTTAGCTCCGTTCAAGGTTGCCCAACTTATAGTTTTGGTTAAAGGTATTGCAGGAAAATGTTTGCTTAAGGTTTTCAGCTCTGCTAAGATGCAAAGCTCGTCGTTAGATGCAAGGCTGTCTGTACCTAAAGTTATATTGAAATCGCTAAATAAAAACATGTCTATTTTTGGAAGCCTGTTTTCAATATAAAGGTTGGCATTTGGGCAAAAGCACCAGGTTACTTCGCGGCCAAACCGCCTTACAAAGTAAACATCCTTTAAGCTTGTGTAAATATTGTGCACAAGCATAATGCTTTGATTTGGGGGCGTCATAGGCAGGATACTTTGAATCGAGTTCCTGGCCTGTGGCTTAAAATGGCTGATATCCTGATTTAAATCTTTATAAAAATCTACAAACGCTCCCTTTTTATACCGATAAAATTTATTCTCCTCTTCAGTTTCCTGATTATGGATGGTAAGCAAATTGTTTCCCTGCGTGCTTAAATTGCTTATGTGCTTAAAAAGATCTTTGCAAACTGAATATGGCGCATGGGGAACAATAGAAGCAGGCTTGGGGTTAAGTTTAGCTTTTACTTCAAGCCCCTGTTTAAAAACATCTTTTGCTTTTTCTGGATTGAAGCCAAATAACTCCACATAAGTGTGGTAATAAATGCTACTATCGTTTTTAGTTTTAACGCTGATATCCTGATTTGAAATATCGCCCACAGCGACAATCCCATTCTCCAACATAGCCTTATCTGCCTTATCAATAGCATCTAAAACAGCGTTTTCGTCATCGTCCCGCTTTTTTATTACCTCGCGTATAAAAGATAAAAGCCCCTCGCCTTTAGGAAATTTTCTGTGTAGGTGCGAAAGTTCAAGATGGCAATGCGAATTAACAAAGCCGGGCACGATAATGCCCTTCATATATTCAATGGCCTTATCTTTTATTTCAGTGCTTTTGCTATCAAACAGTCCAACTATTTCTCCTTCGGCATTAACAGAGACTACGCCCTTTTTAAGTGGATTTGAAGAGACAGGTAAAATATAATCTGCCGAATAATATTTAATCATAAAACCATACCCTTCCAACCGAAAGTTCTGCAAGATATAATATTGCTGTTATAACAACAATTTTTTGACATAATTAGGTAAAAAGCAACAGGCTGCCAGTTTGAATTTGGGTAACTTTGTAAAGTGGAGCTGCCAACTAAAAGAATTGATATTAGAGCAATTTGTTTTGACGAACTTGTAGGATTTTTATCCTGTATGGGAGAAAAACCTTTTCGTGCAAAACAAATTTCAGAATGGCTATGGTCAAAATCTGTCACGAGCTTTGATGATATGAGCAATCTTTCAATATCCTTACGGGAAAAGTTGCAAAGCAGTTTTGTTATTAATCCCGTTGCTGTACATCAATCACAATTCAGCGAAGACAAAACCATAAAAAATACGTTCCGCCTATTTGACGGAAATATTATTGAAGGTGTGCTAATACCTTCTGATGACAGGATGACTGCCTGTGTAAGTTCTCAGGTAGGTTGCAGCCTTACCTGCAAATTTTGTGCAACGGGTTATATGGATCGTAAACGCAATTTAGATGCTGCCGAAATATATGATCAGGTTGTGCTTATTGCAAGGCAGGCAAAAGAAAATTACGGACAGCCTTTAACAAATATCGTGTATATGGGCATGGGCGAACCTTTGCTCAATTATGCCAATGTTTTGAAATCGGCAGAACATATTACTTCTCCTCAGGGACTGAACATGGCTTCAAAGCGCATAACTATTTCTACTGCTGGTATTGCCAAAATGATAAAAAAACTGGGCGATGACCAGGTAAAATTTAACCTTGCTTTATCTCTCCATGCAGCAAATGATGTAAAGCGGAACGAGATTATGCCCATAAATGAACAGAATTCATTAAAGGCTTTAGCCGAGGCATTGAAATATTATTACGCCAAAACCAAAAATGCAGTAACCTACGAATATATTCTTTTCAACAATTTTAATGATGAGCTTGAGGATGCAGCAGAGCTTGCAAAATTCTGCAGGCACCTGCCCTGCAAAGTGAATATTATTGAGTATAATCCAATTTCTTTTGCGTCATTTTTAAACGCAAATGAAGATAAAACACAGGCTTTTGCAAATTATTTGCGAGATGAAGGCATTACGGTAAATATACGCAGAAGCCGTGGCAAAGATATAGATGCAGCGTGTGGGCAGTTGGCTGTAAAAGAAAAACAGGAGTTGGCCTAAGCTATGGCTTTTGTACTTTCAATAACCTTTTTATAATAATCTTCATAAATCGGCAGTATTAGGCTCAAATCGAATTCTTTTGCCCTTTTCAAAGCATTTTCTTTAAAAACTTCAAGGCGTTGCGCATCTTCAAGAATGTAAATTGCATTCTTAGCCATGTCAGCAACATCGCCTACATTGCTTAAAAAGCCGGTAACACCTTCTATGTTTAATTCGGGCAAACCTCCCGTGTTAGAGGAAATAACGGGGACTTTACAAGCCATAGCTTCCAGAGCGGCTAAGCCGAAACTTTCAGAATCTGATGGCATCAGGAAAAGGTCGGATACAGATAATATTTCTTCTACCGCATCCTGCTTGCCCAAAAAGCGCACGTTTTCT
The DNA here is from genome assembly GCA_043758305.1 of Pedobacter sp. Classification (GTDB taxonomy): domain Bacteria; phylum Bacteroidota; class Bacteroidia; order Sphingobacteriales; family Sphingobacteriaceae; genus JAQSWM01. Next base: position 7,820 of record JAYVNR010000255.1, read on the forward strand.
GAAATCCCCAGTTCGCGGCAGAGCTGCTCACAATTTACCCTGTCTTGGCCATCGCCAACCATTAGAAGTTTTGAAGGGATGTGCTCAGAAACTTTTTTGAAAATCTGTATTACATCGCTTGCACGCTTTACCCTTCTAAAATTAGAAGTATGTACCAATATTCGCTCATTATTTGGAGCAATTGCCTTTTTAAAATGATCTTTCGGCTTAAGGCTAAACCGGGAAAGATCAATAAAATTCTGAATAACCTTTATTTCTGTAGTAATATCAAAATGCTCAAAAGTTGCCCGTTTAAGATATTCGGAAACTGAAGTAACACCATCGCTCTGATTTATAGAAAATGTAACAACCGGTTTATAGGTCCTGTCTTTGCCAACCAGGGTAATATCGGTTCCGTGCAGGGTTGTAATAACGGGGATCTGGATGCCGTATGTGGCTAAAATCTGTTTGGCCATATATGCCGCCGAAGCATGCGGAATGGCATAATGCACATGCAAAACATCGAGCTTCTCAAAACGCACAACATCTACCAGTTTGCTGGCAAGAGCAAGTTCGTATGGCGGAAAATCAAATAATGGATATTGAGAAACCGAGACTTCATGATAGAATAAGTTCTCAGAAAAAAAATCAAGCCGGGCGGGCTGGCTGTATGTTATAAAATGTACCTGATGCCCTTTATCAGCTAAGGCTTTTCCAAGCTCGGTTGCAACTACTCCGCTGCCCCCAAAGGTTGGGTAACATACAATTCCTATTTTCATGAACGGCACAAATTAAAAGGTATTATCTGAATGATTTGTTTGCAGCAGGTAAATTTTATGAGCCGCTAAAAGGCAATAAAACGCTCAATTTGCTCATTAGTAAACTTTAGCGTATCCTCTTTGAACAAGTTTCCATTTTCATCAAATTCTTTATCAATTAATGGAATATGAAGGCGCAATGGCATCACATGCATATTGATGTAATGGCAAATTCCCGTTAAATGTTCTATGCCCCTTACATTGCCATATTTTCCGGAAGAAAGGCCAACTAATGCTGCTTTTTTTCCAAAGAAGCTTTCCGGGAATTTGCAGGCATCAATAAATGTTTTTAATACCCCGGGGAAGCTTCCGTTATATTCAGGCACCACAAGCAAAAATTTATCTGTGGCAGTTACAGTATCTTGTATGCGCTGAAATTCTAAGCTTCGTTTGCGATACAGGTCTGTTTGTATAAAATTTGCAGGAAGCTCTTCCAGCGAGAGCAGGTTAGCAGGTGTCCCGGCGGCTTCAATCTGGCGTTGATAATACATCGATAGCTTTAGCGTATGGCTGTAGGGCCGATTAGTAGCAGAGATTATTGTAATCATTTTTGTGGATAATATGTGCAAAACGTGAGCAAGCCCCACTGCTGTTTTTAGTTAAAGTTCGTATCTTAGGGCCATCAGCAAAAGCCTGAAAGCAGGGCCTAAATTAGCGATTCTGTTTCTTTAAACCTTTGCCAAAAAAGCTTTAATTCACCCGTTTGTAAATACATAGCATGAGCAAAATCATTGCATTAGCAAATCAAAAAGGCGGGGTTGGAAAAACAACATCGTCTATAAACCTTGCGGCAAGCTTAGCCGTACTTGAATACCGTACTTTATTGGTTGATGCCGATCCGCAGGCAAATTCCACTTCGGGAATCGGGTTTGACCCACGCACCATAAAAGCAAGCATTTACGAATGTATTATAAATGAAATTGATCCCAGGGAAGCCATACAAAAAACAGAAACGCCTTTTCTTGATCTGTTGCCCGCTCATATTGACCTGGTTGGTGCCGAGATAGAAATGATCAATCTAACAGACCGGGAGTTTAAGATGAAGGCTGTTTTAAACCGCCTTCGCGATGATTATGATTTTATTATAATAGATTGTTCGCCCTCTCTTGGCCTGATAACCATAAATGCCCTCACCGCAGCCGATTCTGTAATAATCCCGGTTCAATGCGAATATTTTGCTTTGGAGGGCTTGGGCAAACTGCTTAACACCATAAAGATCGTACAAAACCGTTTAAACAAAAACCTTGAAATTGAAGGCATCCTTTTAACCATGTATGATGTTCGGCTCCGCTTATCCAATCAGGTTGTAGAAGAAGTTAAAACTCATTTTCAGGAACTTGTATTTGACACCATCATACAGCGCAATACCCGCTTAAGCGAAGCTCCAAGTTACGGGGTTTCTGTTATTATGCATGATGCCAATTGTAAGGGAGCAATTAATTATTTGAATTTAGCACGCGAAATTGTTAGAAAAAACGGTTTGGTTAAAGATGCGCTACAGCCTGATGGGCTTGAAGCTGCGCCTCAGGCTATAGCGTAAAAAGGGAAATGAGCTATCAGAGAAAAACAGGGCTGGGCAGAGGGCTTAGCGCATTATTAGACGATACCGATGCTGTTCAGCATAAGCCGGAAATCGGCACTTCAGAAATACCATCAATTGGTAGCATAAGCCATATACAGGTTAGCCAGATAGAAGTAAACCCTTACCAGCCACGTACCGATTTTGATCGGGAAGCATTGC
>JAYVNR010000256.1:0-3330 GCA_043758305.1 Pedobacter sp.
ATAATGAGCAGGTATAAAAGTTTCTCATAATAGTCTTGGGCTAATAACAGGAAAATTGGAATAATTATAAATTCAAGTATTTTAAAATAATTAGACAGCCGTAACGCTAGCTCAGCAATTGAGTTGAATAGCAGATAGAGGAGAGTGCCGTATATGTATAGTTTCATTAAAACATCATACCAGGCAGAAATGATAACTGCCCTTTTATGATAAGCAAACATGAGGGTGATCAAAATAAGCCTTAAAAACATGGTCGGCCCAAAGCCAAGACGTTCGCCAAAATCTTTTGAATCTACATAATATGAAATTTTAGATTGAATTTGCTGAATAGGCACATATGTTAATACCAGATCTAACAATACAGCTTTTATATCTACAAATACAAAAATCATCCCTAATGCCAATAAAAAGCCTGCTTTGGCAGGAGTTATTTTATATTTTGATGTGGCAATTATATAAGCAGGAAGAACTATTATAGCAGAAGCATGAAATAGGAAAGCAATTCCCACCCAAAAATAAAACCTAATGGGCCTGCGGTTAATGATTTCGTGTATGCCTAGCAAAACGAATGACATTGCAAGGCCATGCCTGATTTGACCCATATCGCTAAGCAGAAAATTAACAGAGAAGTAAATTAACAATGAAAGCATCCAGTACGGCGAATACTTTCTTATAAACCAAGCTTTTATAGAAATACTTGTACAGGCAATTATAAAAAGAAAGACATTAAATGGCAAAGCTATGCTCCTGCAAAACACTATTAAAGCTGCATAACCAATCTCGGTAGTATTTTCTCCATAATTAGAAAAGTCTACTAGCCCGTAGAGGTAGCGATAATTAACCATGTCAAAACCTACTTCACGGAAGCCCGAAAACAATATCAATATCCCGCATAGGCATATAAAAATTACGTTAAGATCAGCGGGCTTTAATTTTTTATAACTAATCTCCACAAGAGAGAAAATAAATATTTCTATAAAGATTAAATAATAGATCATTATACCGTTCTGTAATCAGTGGCTTCGGACTGCAATCTGGTTGATTTTATGTATAAAAAAAATATAATACTGCTGAATAAGCTTGTTCTTAAATATGGCAGCCTGTATTAAAAAATATGTAGAAGCCGAGAAAATGATACATATAAATAAATTGTATCCGCCTGTGAGGCTTGATTGAGCCACAATCCACGAATTAATAAAAAAAGGGCTGGCAGAAATCAGAGCTTCGGCATAAGGGCGAACATTTAATTTAATAAAATCATTTTTACGTACATAATATAAATACGACAACGTAACGATTATTTCTGAGGATACATTCACAATAGCTTCTCCGGTTTCGTGATATTTAGGCACAATTAAGAAATTCAGAATAAGTGATAATACCATGCCCACACTTACACATTTCAAAATTTCTTTTTCCTTGCCATACGGTATCAAAACCTGAAATCCTAAAAAATTTGCCAGACCTATCAATAAAGGCAATATTGATAATATGCGCATAGGCCATATAGCTCCCTCAAAACCGGGACCGGAAATAATATCAATTATTTGAGGCGCATAAATAAATGACCCAATAAATACCGGCACTGAAAAAAATGCTATAAACTCATATGAACCTTTCAATTTGGCAGAAGCCTCTTCAAATTGCTTCTCGAATATATTTTTAGAAATTACTGGTATAATTACGGTTCCTACAGACTGTATAAATGGTATTGTAATCCGACAAAGTTTTATAGATGCGGTATAAAGCCCAACCGCTTTATCCCCTGATAAAAAGCCTAAAAGCACGGTATCAAGCATACTATACATGCTTGTTGCAAGTGTAGTGCTGAAAATAAAGAACATAGGCTTATAGTGCCTGCCCAAAGACAATTCTTTAATTGTACTGAACTTAACTGTATTTAAAGCAGCAATAAAATTAAAAAAGTTGTTGGCAATTATTGAAAAAACAGAAATGTATAAAAACCTGCTATAATCATTTTTAGTTTTAACTACAGAAATTAATAGTATTAAAGTAGCTGTTTTGACAATTATAGACCTTGTAGTGATTTTTTGGAATTGCTCCATTCCAAAATAGAACCAGTCAATAGAAAAAAAACTGAAGATGATAAATAGAGCAGAGAACTGATATAATAGTATATCTGTGCGGAAATATGAAAATGAATAAATGATAGTTAGATAGATGAGGCTGAAAACTAAACTGGTGAGAAAAAAGATAGTATTTAGCTCAAAAAAAATTTTAGATAGCTGCCGTCTATCGTGTTTTTGTTTAGCTATTTCACGTACACCGTAAATCGGAATGCCAAGCGAAGCAAAAAGAGCAAAATATTGAGTAAAAGAGAGGATAAATTGGACTTTCCCTAAACCTTCAGGGCCAGTTATCCTGGAAATATAGGTAAAACTAATGAGGGGGAAAACAATATTAGATACTGTAAATAGTACGTTATACAGGTAATTTTGCTTAATACCGGCCATCTTACAGACCCGCTATCCTTTTTATAGATAACCAAGTAGTTAAAACCAATATAGAAAGAAAAGCTCCTGCGACAGCACCACCAACTTTGCCAATGGCTATATTTTTCAAGGGCAATACAGGCTTATCAATAATCTGGATTAAAGGTGTTTCTTTTCTGAGGGAAACTTTTGAAAGCTCTAAGTTCTTCACTATTTCCTGATATACAGCTGCGCTGGCTTGTACATCAACTTGGCGTTTTTGAGAGGGTGCCATCAGGATTTTAAGCCCAGCATTGGCATTCGGATTAGCATCCATGGAATAGGCTACACCATTAATCGCACTATTTAAAATCCTTCGTACGCTATCAGCCTGTTTTTGCAGAATTTGCACATTTTGTACAGACTTTTTAGTCTTGGTAATAGTATAGAATGAGTTTACATTTTCTACAATATTATCTGTAAAAGCTTTAGCTAATTGTTGATCTTTAGATTCAAAGCGCACATAGATGATGCTGAGCTTCTTATCTGGTTTTGACACAGCTAAGTTATCTTTGTTGATCTTTTCAACAATCTCTGATATAATACTGTCTTGCCCCATAGATCTTGGGTATCTGGCAAAATTAAAATCTTCAGGCTTAGCATTTTTCCATTTATCCCTAATATTAGAGTTATCTAAATAACGATCTATAAGCAATTGATTCTTTCCCCCAAAATAAACTTCTGTTAAAAGGGTTTTTTCTATCATGCTTCGCGATTTATAAAGCTCAATGATGTTGTCGCCCTGAAAAAGCCCACTGCTTTCGCCCATATTTCCTACATCAATTCCAGCCATAGCCGCTAAACCAGCATACTGACCAAGCCCACTTTTACTATCTTC
>JAYVNR010000257.1:0-3322 GCA_043758305.1 Pedobacter sp.
TTTATGGATATCCTGCGTGCCGCAGATAAACCTCACAGACGATAAGCCATATCCATGCGTATCTAATGCATTTTTTGCCGCTTCTATAACTTTGGGATGAGAAGATAGCCCCAAATAATTGTTCGCACAAAAATTTATAACCTCTTTGCCGCCCTGAACTGTAATATTTGCTCCTTGTGGCGAAGTGATCACCCTTTCTCGCTTAAATAAACCTGCTTTTTCTATTTCTGCCAATTCTTGGAGAAGCACAGGTTGCAAAGTGTTATACATATCTTGAGGTTAAACAGCAAATTTAGGAATTACATTGTTGGGTATAGAGATATAAGTTTATTATTGAAAAAACGTTTTATAAAACATTTATGTACCACAAGCATTAAGCTATTAACGTGAAGAAAATTTATACGCTTTTTGCTTGTATGCTCTGCTGTCATTTCTTGTTGGCGCAACCTTATATCTTAAGCGGGACAATTAACAATGAGAGGGGAGAGATTTTACCTTTTGCACTCCTACATGTTAAAAATTCTGGCTCTGGAAGCATAACAAATGAAAATGGTTTTTATAGAATCCTTTTAGAAAAGGGCGAAAATACGCTGACTGTTCAATTCAACGGGTATCAGCCTAAAACTGTAATGTTAAATATCCGGCGAGATACTGTTGCCAATTTCGTTTTAGTTCCGCAAAGATTTAGCTCAACTGCATTTAAAGCTAGCATTGATATTGCTGCAAACATCATCCGTAAAACCATTGCGAATAAGCAAATCCGCAAAGAAGCCATTAAAAATTATTCCGTTGATGTGTACATGAAAGGTGTACAAAAAATGCTCGGTGCGCCCCGCAAATTAGTAAGCAAGAATGTTGCCCGGGCTTTAAACCTCGACTCTACCGGAAAGGGGATTTTGTATCTGTCCGAAGCTAACTCTAAAGTTTATTATAAACAACCCGATAGATATCGGGAAGCCATGATCAGCAATAAAAAATCAGGCCAAAACCAGTCGCTTAATTTTAATAAGGCAACAGATTTAACAGCTGATTTTTATAAAAATATGCTTCAGTTTGATGAACTTTCTGTCAAAGGATTTATTTCGCCGATTGCCGATATTGCTTTTAAATACTACAACTATAAGCTGTTAGGGCAATTCATTGAAAACGGGCATACAGTAGATAAAATCGAGGTTGTTCCTAAACATGTTTTTGCGCCAGCCTTTAAGGGCGAAATCTATATTGTTGAAGGTGCCTGGCAGCTATACAGCATAAATTTAACACTCACCAAAAGCGCTAACATTAATTTTGCTGATACCGTGAGCTTTAAACAGCAGTATTTGCCCGTAACAGAAAATATATGGATGCCTGCGGTACTGCACTTGAATTTTAAAGGCAAAGTTCTGGGGTTTTTATTCGATGGATATTTCCTGAATATTTACAGCAAATACTTTATAAATGAAACCAGTTCGGATCACTTCTTTAACGGTGAAATTTTTAAGATAGCTGGCGATGCCGAGAAGAAGGATAAAAGTTATTGGGCTAGTGTTAGAAAAGTTCCTTTAAATGCTAATGAAGAAAAAAATTACCAACTTAAAGACAGTTTACAATCAATAGAAGCAACCCGGCATTATAAAGATTCTCTTGATAATCAAAATAATACAGTAACTCCACTTAAGCTGGGGATTTTAGGAATAAAGCATACCAGTACCGTCCATAATACTACGTTCACATTTGCTCCAATTTTGCCCGGTATTTTTTATAATACCGTAGAAGGTTTTGGATATCAATATCAAATGACTTTTAAAAAAGAGTACAACCTGAAAAACTTTATAGATATAACCCCAAAGTTACGCTATGGCTTTGGCAACAACCATTTTAATTCAAGCATAGAAACCAGGTACTTTTATGATCCGGTGAACAAAGGATTCCTGAGCTTCAAAGCTGGTTCAGAAGTTTTAGATATTAGCAACCTACGGTCATCAACAAGTTTGAGCAATTCTATAAACACGCTTATTTATGAAACCAATAACAACAAGTTCTATGAAAAGACGCTTGTAAATTTTGGGGGCAGCTATGAAGCCGCTACTGGGCTGTTTGGTACTGCCAGCATAGAATTTAGCCAGCGCAGGCCTTTGAACAATGCATCCACATACAGCTTATTAGATAGAAAAAACAAGTACTTCACATCTAACAATCCTTTTTTTCCAGATCAGGACATCCTTCTATTTCAAAAGCACAATGCATTTACATTATTAGCCGAACTGGATTATGCTCCTGCAGCAAGATTTGTGAGCAAGCCTGAAGGAAAATTTTATGAGCCTTTTAAATATCCAAGGTTGTTGCTTACCTACCGAAAAGGATTTAAAAGCATCTTAGGATCGGATGTGGATTTTGATTTTGCTTCGATAGAAATCTACCAAACGGATTTAAGGATGGGCATGTGGGGCAAATCATCCTATACTTTAAAAATTGGGAAGTTCTTTAATAACTCAAGCATTTTTTACCCAGATTTTAATCACTTCCAGGGAAACTCGTCACTCATTTTTGAAGGGAGCTTGCGCAATTTCCATTGGTTAGATCTGTACCAAAACAGCACAGACCAGCAATTTTTAGAAGCTCATTATGAACACAGCATTGGCGGGTTCCTTATCAATAAAATACCGCTTGTGCGAAGGTTGAAACTGGAAGAAATTATGGGTGGAGCTTTTTTGGATAGGCCCGCAAACAAAAATTATTACGAAGTTTTTTTTGGCTTGCAGCGCCTTATTCTACGCATAGACTATGCAATTGCATTCACTAATGATATTAAGGTTTTTAATGGCTTTAAATTTACTTACCACTTAAAATAAGCAAAGATGATTCTGCATATTTACCCGATGCATGCAACCTTTCTTAGTTAGGATGCATCTGTAGTTAGCTTTGCTTAAAGAAATGAAAATAAAACTACTGTTATTTATGGCGATGCTTTTAGCATCTGCCATGCATTTATATGCCCAATCTGTTTCTGTAAAAGGCAAGATTAGCAATGCAAGTGGCAGCCCGGTGCCTTTTGCCAGTGTGTACCAAAAAAATACTACTACAGGAACCTCTGCCAATTCTATTGGCGAGTTTGAGCTAAAACTTAATCCCGGTAAAATAGAATTGGTTTTTAAAGCTGTGGGCTACGCCCAGCATGTTGAACAATTCGATTTAAAGGCCAATCTCGTTATCAACATTACGCTTCAGGAAGAAAGCTATCAGTTAAAAGAAATAGTTGTTAGGCCGGGTGCAGAAGACCCGGCCTATTCAATTATCCGCAACGCTATTAAAAAGCGCAAAACTTATCTTACCGAAGTACAAT
>JAYVNR010000258.1:0-10266 GCA_043758305.1 Pedobacter sp.
GAAATCTGGCCTTGCAATTTTTGGTCAACACTGGTTACCTGCAAATCTTTCAGGCTTGTTGCTTTTATTGTAGATACAGCCCCGCTCACCTGGCTACGGTCTTGCGTGCCATAACCAACAACCACAACCTCATTAAGGGCTGTAGCGCTTTCAACTAATTTAACATCTATCCGGGTACGGTTTCCAATAGATGTTTCCTGTGTGGTAAAGCCAATGAAGGTAAACACCAATGTGCCTCCATCAGGTACATTGATAGCATAACGACCGCTTGCATCAGTAGCTGTAGAGGTTGTTGCGCCTTTAACTTTAACGCCAACTCCGGGAAGAGGCACGCCTTTTTCATCGGTAACAATGCCGCTAACGCCTACACGCAAAATAGCGCCGGCACTTACTGATGGTGCAGACGAAGCTGCAACAGCAGTTTGAAGAAAAAACGAGCTGATCAAAACCAGCAAAACGCCGATTTGTGAAACGAATTTAAAACCGGATTTAGCCCGGCTTGCAGCCCATAACTTTGGCATATACGCTGAAAGCTTATATACCAATTGGAGGTAAAATTTCATCATTAGAATAGTTTAAATTTAATAATTGGGTTTTTGTTCAATTTAAAATTTGCATATACCAGCCAAAGGCTTACATGCACAAGGCAGTAATGTTGAATTACATAGCAATTAGTTTAGTTCGTTAACTGGTTAGTGTTTAATAAGCAAAGCTCATCATGGAATTATCAGGGCTTTAGATTCCACTGATTTTTCACATTGCTAATGTATCAAGGGTATATCATTTAACTATCCTGCACCATCCTGAAAAACGGAAGATTTATTTTTCTTTAATAAAACACAGATAAAATAGCTGAAAGAAGCCAATATACTTTAAGAGTATCTGTAAAAGATTTTACGATGGATGTTGTTATAAACGGAAGCCTGATTTGCTAAAAGCAAGATGTCCTTTGAAGTTAAAATCTTATTGCCCGGCTAAGCTCTGCCAGATAATATCATAGATTTCTATGGCAGGTATGCCCTCGTTTTCAAGCCTCTTGCTTGTAATTAGTATAGGATGATATTCATTTGAGCTATCAATACGCCCGTGCGAGCCTTTTATCAAGGTTGCGTCAAGTGGGATAACATCCATCACGTACCTGAACCCGGCTTTTTTGCGCAGTAATTTGTAGCCGGCACGCAATTTTGAGCTCATGAACATTTCTACAGGATCGTAGCCTGGCTTTTTATGGATGTCTACGCACCGTGCGTAATCGGGAGCTTTTGCATCATCCAGCCAGAAATAATAGGTAAACCAACTTTCTTTATCTGCTACGAGCACAAAATCTCCCGAGCGTGGGTGGCTAATGCCATAATTCGCCTGATCCTCTTTATCAAGGATTAGTTCTGCTCCGGCAATTTTTTGAAGGATGCCCTTAACTTTGGGCAATATTGTTGCATCGTTAATATAAATATGCGCTATCTGGTGATCGGCAACCGCAAATGCTTTTGAAGCTCCTGCATCGAGCAATTCGAGCCCATTCTCAACACGTATCTGCAACAGGCCTTCCTGCCTAAATATCCTGTTGATATGAATAGGTTTGCTTACTGGTGCAATACCATATTCAGAAAGGATGATAACTTCGGCATTTTTCTTTTCATAAAACTCTACAAGCTGCTTAACAACTGCATCAATTTCATTCAGTTCTTTAGATATTTTAGAAAAGTCGGGGCCGAATTTTTGCAGGCAATAATCAAGATGTGGCAAATAGATCAGCGTCAGCGTCGGATCGTATTTATCGTCTGTTAGCATGGACGCATCGGCAATCCATTGTGTTGATTTGATATTTGCTCCCGGCCCCCAAAACTGGAATAAGGGAAATTGCCCCAGCTTTTCCTGGAGCTCATCTCTTAAATCAGCAGGCTGAGAATAGCAATCAGGCATTTTGCGCCCATCTGCCAGGTACTGCGGGCGTGGCGTTACAGAATAATCGGCTGTTGAATACATATTATACCACCAGAACATCTGCGAACAGGTAAAATTCGGATTTTCGCGTTTCCCCCTGTCCCATATTTTTTCGGCCAATACCAGATGATTAGATTGCTTCCAAAATTTTATTTCTGCATCATCTTTATCGTACCAGCCATTTCCAACTATGCCATGCTCTGTGGGGGTTTTCCCCGTAAGGTAAGTAGATTGCACAGAGGTTGTAACTGCCGGTAGCATTGGCTGTATAGAATTGAGATGGTGGCTTTCAATATATTTTTGTAGAAAAGGCGTATGCTCGCCAATTAAATTAGCCGAAAGGCCTACCACATCTATTACAACAGTTTTTTTCATTTCGCTAAATTAAAGCTGATCCTTCACCCATAATAATTCCCTTGAAATAGATTCTTCAATCGGAAGCTTAAGTTCTTCTGGCAATACTTCCCAGGTGTATGTTTCTACTTCCAAATGTGAAGTAAGTGCATTGCCACGGTTTAAAGCTAGCACTTCTTTAATATCGCTATTGGTAGATTTAAGCATGCCGAAATCCTCTAAAAAAATCGGGACATGGAAATGCGCCCTCCATTCTTCAAGGCCGGCTGGGGTATCGCTTTCAAGAGCTTCGGGTAAATCGGCATAACGCCTTAAGGTGCCATCAGCATGCCGTGCAACTATCTGATGCAGGTATGTAGGCTCATTATACTTGGAAAAAGCCTGTTTTATCTCTGCCCTATTTGCTTCGGTAAATGATGCTTTCAGCGCAGCGCTTATTTGTATTTTGCCTATTCTTATATTCTGAACAGCTAACTTTTCTTGTACCTGCTCGTGGTTCTCGTACCCTATTGCAAAGTGGCAAACATCATAGCATAGTTGCACATGAGCCTTTATTTTCTCCTCAGCATCTGCGGCTGTAAAGCCAAAACGTTCCTTCAGGTAAAAAATCCCTTGCGGCAAAAGAAAGGCATTGTACCATTCTAAAAATTCTGTACCTGTTTCTAAAAGGCCATCAGGTTCTGGCTCAATATCCAAATGCAGTATTTTTGATGTTTCCCGTTCAATATTTATAAGCTCTTCAACGATGCGGAGAATATTAGCCGTTGCTTTTTCTGTTGCTTCCTGTATTTGTGCAGCACTTGTTTGCCAGCGGCGATAAGAAAGCGGGGATGTAGATATTCCACCTTCTAAGCCTTGTGGCAGCAATTCTTTTAAAATGTGGAACATGCGGATTGTGTACTCAACCCGATTATTAGTTGTCCAGTCGGGTGTATGCACATCATCTTTAACCCTGGTATTATGAAAGCCACCGTAAGGAAATCCGTTCATTGTGAAAACAAAAACGCTGTTATCTTCAAGCCATCGTTTAAACTCGGCAAGCCTATCGGGGTTTGCTAATTCCTCGCTGGCGATATTAGAAAGTCGCAAGCCCATTCCCATAGGGAGATTGGGAGATACTTTTTGCTTTACAGGGGGGAAATACTTCCGGATAGCGGCAAAATGATCACCCCAGCTTTCGCCAGCATGAATATTAGTGCAATAGGTTAATAATGGTTGGGTTGGCATGGGTTTAAAGAATTGTTCCTTCTGCAACACCATAATCTTTCAATCGATTGGCCGATTCTTTAACAAGCCCTGAGTCCATTTCATGCACTTCTACTCCCTTGCCAATAGAAGCAAGCAACATAATGGTTAGCTCTCCCCCAAGATGTTCCCTGAATTCCTGCAATCCGATAAGCAATGGCTGGCTCTCTTCGTATAAAAGCGGGTGCGTAACCGGAAGTCCCATTTTTAAAAGCACATGGATTATCCGCTGGGCAGATTCGGCAGATAAACGCCCTGAAAGTGTAGAATACATGGTATCCAAAGCAATCCCGATAGCAACTGCTTCGCCATGCAAAACCTCAAAATTGCTAAGCTGCTCCAATTTATGTGCGCTCCAATGACCAAAATCAAGCGGGCGGGACGAGCCCATTTCAAATGGATCGCCACCGCTTATATGTTGCATATGAAGTTCAGCACATCGTTTAACCAGGTGCTTCATAGCTTCCATATTTCTGCCTGCCAAGGTTTCGGCATTTTCTTCAAGCCAGTAAAAAAATGCCTCGTCTTTGATCAGTGCAACTTTAATAGCTTCAGAAATCCCTGTCCTCCAATCGCGATCGCTTAAGGATTTAAGGAATTCAAAATCATTGAACACAGCTACAGGAGGAGCAAATGTTCCCAGGAAATTTTTCTTAAATCGGTAGTTGATGCCATTTTTTACCCCTACACCAGAATCGTTTTGCGATAACACTGTTGTGGGAATCCTGATATGCTTTATTCCGCGGTGCGATATTGCCGATGCATAGCCGGCCAGATCTAATACAGCGCCACCACCTATAGCAGCAATATATGAGTGCCTGTCTATGCCATGCACATTAACAGTTTCTACAATTTGATTTAAATATGCTTCTGTATTTTTTGCAGCTTCTCCACCTGGAACCACAAGCATTTCAGGAACTAATTGAATAAAATCCTGATCAGAGAAATAAGCTGTAATTTGTGCTTTTAATTCAGGATTGCTTTTTTCTACACCTTCATCTATAATAAAGAGTATTTTTTTTACTGCCGTGCCAGCCTGGCTTCCTTCTTTTAAAAAATCAATAAATACTGTATTCTCGCCGTTAAAAAGATGTTCTGTAAAAAACACTTTGTAGTTAAAGGCTACACTAAAAGACTGTTGAATAAATTCCATAAATAAGCCTGTAACAATAAAATCAGGTTACTGCAAATAATTTTGCTAACCAGTACGATAGGGGCAATAATACCATGATTGCCAAAGCTGCATATACTGAGCCCGAAGCACCAGCCCATGCGGCATCCATTACTATAAGTGCAATAACGCCTGCTTTTACAGACTTGCCAATATTCTTCCCCGAAGGCTCTTTTATAGCACTGAACAAGGGTTTATAAATCATCCAGCACAGAAACAGCAGAAAAGCTGCCGCAATTATCAGCATTCCTTTCTTAAATGCAAAAAAAAGTATGGCCACAATAACTACAGCGTACAGCAATGCTGCCAAATAAAGTGGATTACGGTTGCTGCCATGTACTTCTCCGCGGCTTATCATAGTTATTGAGGCTATGTAAACTATAGGGATAAGGGCGATAAACCAGAAGTTTGCAAGGCTTGCAGGAATAATGCTCATCCCTAATAAAAGGTTAAGCCCACGGCAAAGCCCCATATTTACAGGGCCTAAATAAAATTGGTGCTTGCCCCATTTATCGTATACAAGGGCGGCAGCGGTTATTGCTAATGATAGCCCGGCAGAGGTATTATTTACTATCACAGCAAAAAATATCCCTAGTGCTATCAGCATCCCCCCTAACAATGTGGCATTTTGTTCTTTGATCAGCCCACTTGGAATAGGCCTTTCCGGTCGTTCTGACCGATCAAGATCAGCATCAAAAACATCATTAAAAACTACTCCTCCGGCATATAAACATGCTGTAGAAAGGCTTAACAATATTATTGGGAGTATATAAAAACTGTTTAAAGCCCATTGCAGCAAATAACCAGAAATGGCTATGCCCGCTAATACATCAGCTACAGAAGTTACCATATTCGCGGGCCGCATTAAGCGGAAGTAGCCAATTGCCTTTTCCAAGCTTAGCTTATGATAATAGATGACTTATCTATCCGTGGCTGCTGCCCGCCACGCAGTACTGTATTGCCTTCAAATTTTTCTGTAAGGTCTATCGCTTTATTGGCATTAAAATCGCTTTCGTTGATCTGTCCGCTCTGCCCAAATGCAGCTATTGCATTCTTGTACGTTACACGTTCCACATCCTGAATGCTAATGCCCCTTGCTAGCATTAAAGCAGCAGTTTTAGGAACAGCCAGAGGGTCGCTTATCCCCCAATCCGCGGCCGAATTAACCATAATCCGTTCAGTGCCGTATTTTTTAACTACCTCAACCATGCGCTCATTGCCCATTTTGGTAAAGGGATAAATTGTAAATGCAGCCCAGAAGCCCTTGTTCAGCACTTCCTCTACAGTTTCTTCATTATTATGGTCTATAATAACCATTTTAGGATCCAAACCATGTTCTAAAGCAATGTCCATGCTTTTTATGGTTCCTTGTTTCTTATCGCGATGCGGTGTATGCACCTGTACCGGAAGAGCCGCTTCTTTTGCAAGCTCTAATTGCAAACGGTAATATTTTTCTTCAGCAGCAGTCTGATCGTCAAAACCTATTTCGCCAACGCCAACCACGCCTTCTTTGTAGATAAACCGGGGAAGCATCTCCATTACCTGTTCCGCAAGAGCTTCATTGTTTGCTTCACGCGAGTTTAAGCCGATTGTACAATAATGTTTTATGCCGAATTGTGAAGATCGGAACCTTTCCCAACCAATCAGGCTGCTGTAATAATCGCGGAAGCTATCTACGCCTGTGCGTGGCTGCCCTAACCAGAAAGCAGGTTCAATCAATGCTACTACTCCTGCATCTGCCATTGCCTGATAATCGTCTGTAGTACGCGAAACCATATGCACATGCGGATCAAAAAAACGCATGCCTTTTACAGAATCTAAACTTATAGGGGTTTTAGCTCCTATTGGGGTTTCT
The DNA here is from genome assembly GCA_043758305.1 of Pedobacter sp. GTDB lineage: Bacteria > Bacteroidota > Bacteroidia > Sphingobacteriales > Sphingobacteriaceae > JAQSWM01. The sequence continues at coordinate 6,570 of JAYVNR010000258.1, forward strand.
ATATGTTCAAAAGAATGACTGCAACACATATTATAAGTTTACAGAGCTAAATTGCTTTGGCAAGATAGCTCCAGTTTAACTGATTATTTTCAATAGCTTTTATAAGTGAAGGGCATGTGGCTAATAATTCTTTGGCTGGCTCATATTTGCTTTGGTATAGAGCCAAAGCTGCGGCTTCTTTTTCAGTCCCATTTCCCTCTAAAAACATTTTTCGCAAATCCTCAAAGTAATCAGCATTAATAAAAGGGATAATTAAACGCCAGATTTGCGCATTAGCAGTACGGTGGGCGGCCCAGCGTTCGTGCACATAATCTGAAAGGGTTTCTGCCAAGGCACTATTTACCCGTTCATCAAGCCCAATAATCTCATTTACGGGCTTCTCTGTAAAAAAAGCTTTCATTATCATCTGGTTCCAGCCCTGCTCATCCAGATGTTGGGCAGGATACGGATTATTGCACATTATAGCTTCAAGCACACTACCGATATTGCTCCTGATGCCTTCTCTGCATTGCGCAACCCACTCTTCGGCGTAGGCCAAAAGTGGCAAGGACCCATATAAAGCTACCAGCTCGTTCATCTCTGCAGCCTTAAAAAGCTGGCTGATACTACCTGTATAATTGCTTTTATTATCCGTAGGCCATTTTAGCAATATCCACATTCGGGCTAACCTATCGGCAGTACAATTTTCAAGAGAAAATCCTGGTATTTCTTCAAAAGCCTCCAAAGCAGGTATTTGCTTCTTGCCCGTTTGCCGGGGAGCAGCTGTAAATGACAGGAACAAGGCCTGTCGGCCGTTATCTTTATTAAATTTATCTGCCTGCTCATTCAACCAAAGCCATGCCTCTGGGCTGATATGGCTTTTAAGCAAATTGCCAATGTAAGCAAGCACTTTAGGATGGTTGTACGTATACATTGCTAACAAAATTGATAAAGCCCAAATAATTGATCAGAGCTATGAAATTACTTAAATGCGATTATTAATTTGAATAGATACAACACTGTTACAAACAAACCATTTTAAAACAAAAAAGAGAACCCTACAGCTCTCTTTTTTACATGAAATATGTAGTTTATGATTTTATAGTTGTTGATTTTTTAATAGAAACCCAGTTGATCAATTGCACAACAATTAAAATTACCAATCCGCCAAATTCCCGCGTTTCTTCTATCCAGGGTTTTTCAGCTTTCATGGTTTGTACTATGCTTTCTGCATGATGGTCTTTTGCCCAGTCTATAACACCGGTCTTATCAAAAAACAGGTATAAAGCATAGGCCAGATAGATTGCTATGCCTATTCCCGAAGCAATTGGATAAAATTGTCCCTGTGCAGCCTGATAGCACAAATACGCACTATACAAGTATATTGGTGCCCAGATGTATGGGTCTGGATCATTATACTGCAAGCCTGCAAAAATTACAAACAGCCCACAAAAAATATAATTGAAAGTTTTCATTTAATTAGTTATAAAGCCTTATGGCATAAGATAATCTTGTTTACTAATAAATGCTTGCTATCCATCAACCTTTTTGATCGAAAGAATATATTTCACCATCGCCTTAACCTGGTCTTTGTTAAGTGCTGGATGTGCAGCCATGGGTATTTGTCCCCAAACTCCGCTTCCTCCGGCAATTACTTTTCCAACCAGATAATCAATATTTGCCGGTGTTGGCGGGTATTTTAGTGCCACATCTGCATAAGCAGGACCTACCACTTTAACTTGTTCTTTATGGCAAGTAAGGCAGTCAGATTGTGCTAAAAGCTGCTTTCCACTTGGTGCAGAAATGGTTTTAGCTACTGTAGCCGTTTTTTTAACTGGAGCTTTAGTAGTAGTAATAGTTTTTTTAGTCTGTACCTTGGTTGTGGTTACCACTTTTTTAGGCGGCGTTTTAACAGTTGTTGTAGTAGTTGTAGTTTGTTTGGTCTGTGCCTCTGCGCCAATGGTTATAGCAAGCAGGGCTGTCAAAAATAATAGGTTTTTTTTCATTTGTATTCTATGTGATTGTTTATTCTTCTGTCGATTTAATTGATAAAATATAATTAACCATTGCAGTTACATCTCCCTTTGAAAGATTAGGATGAGGCGCCATTGGAATTTGGCCCCATACCCCGCTTCCTCCACTGATAACCTTATCTGTTAAATAGCTAATATTTGCTGGGGTAGGTTCATATTTCTTTGCTACATCAGCATAAGCTGGACCAATAACTTTTACCTGCTCTTTGTGGCATGTAAGGCAATCCGATTTTGCCAGCAACTGTTTGCCAGCCATAGAACCAGAAACCGGCGTTTTTGCAATTATAACTTTTTTGGGCTCAGTTGCTTTTTTCTCTTCAACAGCAGGCATCGGCTTTTCAGGGATTATTGTTGCCTCCGTATCTAAAATTGTATTTGTGCTTTCGGGCAAAGGGCTTTTAGCAGTACTGTCTGTAACACTACTGCTCCGGCTTTCAACAGTCTTATCAGTATTGCTGGCACACGCTGCAAGAACAAATAAAAAACTTAAAATAACGGCTAACTTGATCATTTATGAAAGCTTTGGTTAGAATAAGCTTATAACGGTAAAAGTAAAAACATCTTACATATTTAAGCACATAATTAACTCCCTTCATTGAAATAAGCGGCCGGAATTGATCCGGCCGCTTAGAATAGTTAAAAATCAGAATATACCAGAGACAGAAACCACTCGGCTCTTATATCAGGATATTCTTTTTTAAGAAATTTACACTTTGAGTTGGACCTTCAAGCGATTTTACGCCATCCTGCTCTATAAAAAAGTGTTCCAATCCGGCAAGCTTTGCATTGGCAAATATGTTCTTAACATCCAGGATGCCTGTGCCAACGGGTGCCGGCTTTCCTGTAGCTTTGTCGATATCTTTCACATGCCATAGCGGGAAACGGCCAGGATATTTTTTGAACATGTCTACCGGGTTCATTCCTGCTGCGCTTGCCCATCCTAAATCAACTTCCATAAAAACTTCGTTTTTATTTGTTTGGCCTAAAATATAATTAAAAGGACTTATGCCATCAATAGGAGCAAATTCTGTTTGGTGATTATGGTAAGCGAACCGCATTTTATGTTTTTTAGCAAGCTCGCCTGCTTTTGCAAAAACTGCTGTAGTTTGCTTTATTTCATCCATGGTTGATTCTGCAGAACTTGCACAAACTACCCATAGCAGGCCTGCTTCCGAAGCATCGTCTACAATTTCCTGTAAGTTATCTCTCAGGTTGCGTTGGCCTGCCATTGGAGCCATTGCCATTGCCGGGCGAGGGGCAGCAGCAGGTGTTTGTCCTGCTGGAGCTGGCTGTCCGGCGGGTGCACCAGGCGCAGTTGTGCCTGCAGGCCTTGGAGGACGCACTCCTGGCACACCAGATGAATGATGGCCAATCCACTTCATCCCCAAATCGTTAATAATCGATGCCAGTTCTTTAGGCTTATATCCATGGTATAATCCGCCTGCACCACCAAAGGTTTCAAGTTCTTTTATACCAATGGATGCGATTTCCTTTAGCCCAGCTTTTACATCCACAGTACCTGTAGCACCAAAGCCCCCTAATAGATAACCGGTTGTAAATGTTTGCAAGCCTATAGGCGGGAATTTCCCATTAGTTCCGGCCATCATAGACGTTGCGCATCCCGGCAAAATACTAACAGCAGCTAATGCTCCGCCAGCTTTTAAAAATGATCTTCTGTCTAACAT
>JAYVNR010000259.1:0-3314 GCA_043758305.1 Pedobacter sp.
TCAAGCAGTTTTTTGCCCTTGCCAGCAATAGGATATTCTCAGGAAACCGGTTTGGAATTTGGCGTTGTTGCCTTATATTCTTTTTACTCGAGCAAAAAAGATATTAGCACCCGCAACTCTTCCATAAGCTCTGTAGTTTCGTTCACTACTAAAAAACAATCTAATTTAAAACTGCAGGCAGATATTTGGGCGCCTCAAAATAGGTATCATTATCTAAGCGAAATACGCTATAAAAACTTTCCTTTTAATTTTTATGGCATTGGGGACCAAACGAATGAAGCCAATAAAGATGTTGTGGTCCAAAAACTTTTCCGCTTAAGCGGAGAGATAGAAAAATCCATACGAAAGGGATATTATGGAGGAATAAATTCAGGTTTTGAAAATTACCGCTTTAGCGACAAAGAACCGGGTGGTATATACGGAGGCACTCCATTTACAGGAAAACCCGGAGGCAAGGTTCTGTTTGTTGGAGTTTCGCAGGTTTTAGATACTCGTAATACAAATACGTATACTGGTAAAGGCGCTTATTTAAAGCTGAATTATTCTTATGCACCAGATTTATTTGGGGGCGATAATTACACAGGAGGCTTACTAAAAGCCGATTTCAGGGCATTTAAAAGCCTTGATAAAAAAATTATTATGGGCTTAAATGTGATGCATCAAGCCTTGTTGGGAAAAAATGCACCCTTCTATCTGCTGCCGCAATTAGGCAACGACCAAATGATGCGTGGCTATTACTCTGGGCGCTATCGCGATGAAAAATTGCTTGCCGCACAAATGGAATTGCGGTACAGGCTTATCCCCCGCTTAGGTTTTGTGGCTTTTGCCGGAGCCGGAAGTGTATATGGCATTCATGATTTTAGATTAGCACAGCTTAAGCCCTCTTTCGGAGGGGGCATGCGGTATTTTTTTGATGTTGAGCGGGGCCTCAGCATCCGGCTTGACTATGGCATTGGCGAAAAAAGAGTAAATGAAGAACGACAGAAAGGCTTTTATATTAGCTTGGGAGAGGCCTTTTAAATGCGATGCTTAAATCCTGATTATAAAATCTTCCTTAGCCTGCTCCTTCCTAAAGAAAACAAGCCCTATCCAGAACAAATCTATAGTGACCCTAACTTTTGGATGAGCTTTAATTTCTTCCCAGGCTTTTTCCATGCCACTGCTCCAATAAATATCATCAAAAATAAGCAGGGAGCCATCATGAACTTTAGGCAGGCACCAGGTAAAATAATCTAGGGTTGCTTTGTGGCGATGGTTGCCATCTATGAAAACAAAATCGAGCTGATCAACATCATTAAGAACATCTGGAAAAACCGCATCAAAATTTCCTGTTAAGATTTCCGCTTTGTTTAAGCCTAATGTTTTCAAGTTTTCAATAGCAATGCCTGCTGTATTTGGGCACCCTTCAATGCTAATGAGCCTGGCCTTCGGCGAAGCTTTAGCAAGATAAGCTGTTGTAAGTCCCAGGCAGGTGCCAAGCTCAATAATATTAGTAGGCTTAAATTCGTTTGCTAAGCGGTAAATAAGCTGAGCTAGTTTCTTTGGCTTTAATGCATTTTTTGCCAGGTTGCCGATACTTTTCTTCCTATTGTTGTTTACATGCGAACCAGCGCCAAGATCGGTAACTTCAATTATGCGCTGATCTGATAAAAGATTTTTCCGCATTTGTTCTATAGCATCATAATCTGCACGATGTAAAAAATCGTATATAACATTGTCTACTAGATTATAAACAAACGGAGAGTGAACGCCATGCCTTGTTTTAGATTTAATTAAATGTTTTATATAGGATGTTAAAAGCTGGAAATTTATCATTGATCAAAATTAGGCAAACGAATTGCTCAAAAATAAGTTTAATCAAATTGTAGACCCTAAAATAAATGGTTAACCACAAAGAAATAGAATCGCTTATTAAATTGCTGGATGATCCTGATCAGGAGATATCTGATCATGTTGAAGATAAATTATTATCCTACGGATATGAAGTGATCGATTTTTTAGAATCTGCATGGGAGCAATCATTCGATGCCATTTTACAGGAACGCATAGAAAACCTGGTGCACAAAATCCAGTTCCAGAATGTAAAGCATGAGCTTGAGCTATGGCATTTGGGAGGCGCTTTTGATTTGCTTCAGGGAGTAATTACCCTAAATAAATACCAGTACCCCGACCTTGATGAACAAAAAATAATTAACCATATAGAAAACATTAAGCGTGAAATCTGGCTACAGCTCTTGTATGATATGAGTGCTATTGAAAAGGTTAAGCTTATAAATCATGTGCTTTATTCTGTAATGGGCTTTTCAGGGAATACCAGCAATCACCAGGATCCCCAAAATTCTTATATCGGGCAGGTTTTGGAATCTAAAAAAGGAAATCAGATATTGCTCGCTACCATTTATTCTGTAATTGCCCAAAAATTAGATATCCCCATCTACGGAGTTAACCTGCCCCAGCATTTTATACTGGCTTATGTTGACGAGAGCCAGCGGGATGACTTTGAAAGCGGCATTTTATTTTACATAAATGCTTTTAACCGTGGTTTTGTATTTGGCCGCCGCGATGTAGATTCGTTTTTAAAACAGCTTAATTTAACCCCTGATAAACAGTTTTACGAGCCGTGCAGCAATGTAGATATTGTACGGAGGATTTTAAGGAACCTGGCAAGCTCTTACGAAAAATTAGGTTCTGAAGATAAAGTGAAAGAGATAACAGAGTTGCTTGCAATTTTCCCTCCGGAGAGCAGCAGCTAAATCTATTCAAGAATTGCTAATCTGCAAATACCTCATCTAAATTTAGGGCAAAGCCGGGCAACACCTCCGAATAAATTACTTCGCTCAAGGTAAACAGTTTTGATGGTTGGAACTTCCCGGCTGCGTCAAGCGTGTATTTCAGGAAAGTTTTATCAGAAACGCTTACCACCCAATATTCTTTTACGCCAAACTCTTCATAAACCTTGTATTTGTGCAGAAGCTCGGTTTTGCTATTGCCTGAAGAAAGGATTTCTACAACAATATCCGGAGCGCCTATACAGCCCAGCCTATCTAACTTATTCAAATCGCATATTACACAAATATCCGGCTGGAGCACTGTGTAAACATCTTTATCAGCCTTGCTCCCTTTCGGGAAACGGACATCAAAGGGCGCTGTGTATACTTTACACGCTTTGCCTTGTAAGTATATATATAGCTTTCCTGATATTTCTCTTGAAACTTCCTGATGCAACCGTTGAGGAGCGCTCATAGGGAATACTTTCCCTTTAATAAGCTCTACGCGATCATCAAACAGCCATTTTAAATAATGAGCGTAGCTGT
>JAYVNR010000260.1:0-10233 GCA_043758305.1 Pedobacter sp.
TGGAGAATGGATACCCAATGAATTTGGCGGCCGCGAAAATCTGGAAGCCATAACATTTTTAAAGGAATTTAATATTGCTGTGTATGGCAATTTCCCCGATGTGCAAACTATAGCTGAAGAATCTACTGCTTTTGGCGGAGTTAGCCGGCCTACTTTTTTAGGCGGGCTGGGCTTTGGCATGAAATGGATGATGGGATGGATGAACGATACGCTTAGCTATTTTCAGCAAGATGCCATACACCGGCAATTTCATCATGGTAAAATAACTTTCAGCACGGTGTATGCATTTACGGAGAATTTTATGCTCCCGTTCTCGCATGATGAAGTTGTGCACGGCAAAAGCTCTTTGCTCTATAAAATGCCCGGCGATGACTGGCAGCGGTTTGCAAATTTGCGGCTTTTGTACCTGTATATGTTTACCCATCCCGGCACTAAGCTCCTTTTTATGGGCTGTGAATTCGGGCAAAGCTCCGAATGGAACTTTAATTTATCCCTAGACTGGCATTTGATGGAATATGCTCCTCATCAAGGTATGTCAGAATTGGTAAAAGGGCTCAACAATTTATATAAAACTCAGCCTGCTTTATATGAAAAAAGTTTTAGCCACGAAGGTTTTGAATGGATTGAAGTAGGCGATTCGGCCAACTCCGTGCTGGTATATTGCCGTAAAGGAAATAACCATGAAGACGAGCTGTTGGTTGCATTAAACCTCACTCCGGTACCTCGGGCGGCATACCGTATTGGCCTGCCACAAGCTGGCACATGGGAAACCATTTTCTCTAGTGATGAGGAAAGGTTTTACGGCAGCGGCAGCAAACCTCAAAAACTGATTTCGGAAGAAGAAGCCTGGCAGGGAAAGGCGCATTCTGCATTGCTTGATTTGCCACCTTTGGGTGGCGTGGTTTTGAGGCTTATAACAGTGTGATCTTTCCTCCATGTTTTTGTCATGCTGAGGCACGAAGCATCTTTCAATCGAAGGCGTTGATTAGTGCGGTTAATTTTGTTTCCTCAGTAGCGTGGGGGATTCTTCACTGCGTTCAGAATGACAAAACGCTCAGAATGACAAAACGCTCAGAATGACAGGACATTTTAGAATGACAGTATGAGAAATGCTCCCGTTTTTCATGCTGAGGCCTCGAAGCATCATTTGCTAACCGGCGTTTAGCACAGCCCAAATGTGCCTTACAAATTATACGATTCTATTTTATCTGCAATGAGATGCAGCACAGGGTTCTCCAGCTTGCCAGTATTTTTGCAAATGTGCAGCATGCCGTGACTATCCGGCTCAAAACTGGCAATAAACTGGTGGTTTTCAAAAACTTCAAACTTGCAGCGGTTATCATCGCCGTAGGCATAATCAAGCACATCAAAATTTAATGGGCCGTCGTTGCTAAGTATTTCAATTGAGAATTTTTCCATGCTTTATTGTTAACAATAAAACGAGGATTAGGTTGAGTAAAAAGCAAACTGAAAATAAAAAAACAGGCTCGGATTTTACACCGAGCCTGCTTTACAGGTAGAATGATGATGTTGTTTTATATAGGTAGATAGATGTATTTTTATGCGACCCTAAGGGCGTCGGTATTATTTGTAAGTTGGGCGATAAAAAGATTTTTAACCTCGCGTGCTTGTGCCAATTCTTCTTTTAAAATGTCGCACAGTTGTTTGTCGAACTTTGCTATCATCCTGATAGTTTTAGATTGATTTTGGTTTTTCATGATATTAAGGTTAGGTGTTTATTCTTCGGTATCTGTTAAATTGCTTTTTCGTAATTCTGCTTCTTTTTTTTGCCTTAACAACTGCTCATTGTCACGGGCATCGCTTGCATTTTCCGGTTCTGATGGGTTGTCCCATTGCTTAACATCGGCTTCATTTTCGGGCGGTACAGGTATTTTATTTGTAACTACCATAATTGTGATTTGTATATCAATATTCTAAAAGCGTACCAGTTTAAAATTGTACAGCAATATTTCCTGAAATGTCTTTCAATGTGGTTGTAGATGTGCTATGGCTATTTTAGGCATTTGGCATCTGTATAATTTGTAATACGGAAGTGTAGTTCTGTCTGTACAATATAATCCTCATGCAAGGTGCAAATGTTGAAATCTTATAATCCTAAAGAATAATCAAACTGATAGATTTGCCCTTATGTCAGAAAACAGTTACAGCGAAGACAGTATCCGATCGCTCGATTGGAAAGAACATATACGCCTGCGCCCGGGCATGTACATTGGCAAGCTGGGCGATGGTTCTGCCTATGATGATGGCATTTATGTGCTTTTAAAAGAGATTATAGACAATTCTATAGACGAGTTTGTAATGGGGGCGGGCAAAACCATAGAAATTTCCATGAGCGACCATAAAGTTTCTGTCCGCGATTATGGAAGGGGCATTCCGCTTGGTAAAGTAATAGACTGTGTTTCTAAAATAAATACCGGGGGCAAATATGATAGCAAAGCCTTCCAAAAATCTGTAGGATTGAACGGCGTTGGAACAAAAGCCGTAAATGCGCTCTCTACAAATTTTATTGTGCAGTCTTATCGCGATGGCCGGACCAAAGTTGCAGAGTTTCAAAAAGGCGAGCTTATATGCGACGAAAACGAAAAGGAAACCTCCCAGCGCAACGGCACCTCAATACAGTTCTTCCCAGATGAAACCATTTTTAGCCATTACCGCTTTATTCCGGGTTTTGTAGAAAATATGATCTGGAATTATGTGTTCCTTAATTCAGGGCTCACCATTAATTTTAACGGACAGAAATACCATTCAGAGCGAGGACTTTTTGACCTGCTTACACGCAATGCCGATGCAGATAACCTGCGCTACCCCATAATTCACCTAAAGGGAGAAGATATTGAAGTTGCAATGGCGCATGGCCAGCAATATGGCGAAGAGTATTATTCGTTTGTAAACGGCCAGCATACCACTCAGGGCGGTACGCACCAGGCGGCTTTCAGGGAAGCGGTTGTTAAAACCATCAGGGAGTTTTATAAAAAAGAGTTTGATGCATCAGATGTGCGGGCATCAATTATTGCCGCTATTGCGATTAAAGTACAGGAGCCAGTTTTTGAATCGCAGACCAAAACCAAATTAGGTTCGCAAAATGTAGGTCCGGACGGACCTTCGGTGCGGGGATTTATAAACGACTTCCTGAAAAAGGCATTAGATGATTTCCTGCATAAAAATCCGGCTGTAGCCGATGCACTGCTTAAGCGGATTATGCAATCTGAACGTGAGCGCAAAGATATTGCAGGCATTAAAAAGCTGGCTAACGAGCGTGCTAAAAAAGCTTCTTTGCACAATAAAAAACTGCGGGATTGTAAAATCCATTTTGCTGATGCGCATGAAAGGCGGCAGGATACCACATTATTTATTACCGAAGGCGATTCGGCAAGCGGGTCAATCACCAAATCTCGCGATGTGATGTGCCAGGCGGTTTTCAGCCTGAAGGGCAAGCCCCTCAATTGCTACGGGCTTACTAAAAAGGTGGTTTATGAAAACGAAGAATTCAACCTGTTGCAGCATGCGCTTAACATTGAAGAAGGGCTTGATGGGCTGCAATATAATAACATTGTAATAGCCACAGATGCCGATGTGGATGGCATGCACATACGCCTGCTGCTCATGACCTTTTTTCTTCAATTCTTCCCCGACCTGGTAAGGGCAGGCCATGTTTCTATTTTGCAAACCCCATTGTTCCGGGTACGCAATAAAAAGGAAACTATTTACTGCTATAGCGATGAAGAAAGGCAAAGAGCAATAATGAAATTGGGCAATAAGCCGGAAATTACCCGATTTAAAGGGCTGGGCGAGATTTCGCCGGAAGAGTTTGGGCTTTTTATTGGCAAAGACATCAGGCTCGACCCTGTGATTTTATCTAAAGACCACAGTATAAAAACACTGCTGGAATATTATATGGGCAAAAATACACCGATAAGGCAGCAGCACATTATTGGCAATTTAAGGATAGAAATAGATATTATGGACGAGGAAGCGCCTCTGGCAGAGGCGGGATAGATATTTATAATAGTTTAGCTTAACTCTTAACTATAACAGCGCTTCAATATCTTGTATTATCCTGGGCACTTCTGCCTCAAGCGTACCATTGTAAATGCCCCGTATATAGCCCTTCTGGTCAATTAACACAAATTTTTCTGTGTGCAAAAACTGTCCGGTGGTTTTAGATAAGCCGGTTTCTTCTTCAATAAAATAGCTTTTGCGGGCCAGGGAATATATCGCAGCTTTATCTCCCGTAAGGAAATGCCATTGACGAGAGAGAACTTTATTTTTTGAAGCATACTGATAGAGCTTTGCAGTATTGTCAATTTCCGGCGTTACGCTATGCGATAAAAACAGCACTTTCTTGTTTGATTTAAAGCGCTGAAAAACCAGTTTCATGGTGTGCGTTAATTTTGGGCAAATGCTTGGGCATGAGGTAAAAAAGAAATCGGCAAGATATACGCTGCCCGCAAGAGTTTGGTTAGATACTGGTTGGTCAAATTGATTTGTAAACCCAAAGGGGCTTATGGTGTGCATGCTATCAAGTTGTGCCTTTTCTGGCTGCCAAACGGGGGTAAAGGTTGCATCGGCATAATAAGGCACTTCTGCTTTTTTATTGCCACCTGTACATGACGCTAACCCTATCCAGCTAAGGCAAACTATAAAACGCAGCGTTTTTATATTCAGAATAGCAGTTCTTTTTGCCAATGTTGCCATAGTTCCTTCCGTTTTTAGCTTCGTAATTTGATCTTATGCTTCCATCTGCATTCCAGGTCTGCTGCAGGCCTTGTTCATAGCCATGCAAATATGTTTTTTTTGAATAAGGCTTATAAGTGCTATACCATTCATATTGCAACCCTTCATATAAATCGTTTACAAAATGATATTGGTAGCGGTTAGTGCCGTTTGGCCAGTAGCCGGTATTTATTCCTGTTTTTTTCCCTGCCGCATAATGGCGAAGCTCCTGTAATTGCCCATTTGGGTACCATGCTTTATGCGCCCCATCTTCAATGCCTTGGCGGTATTCCTTAGTAAAAACGGTATCCCCAGCTCTATTTAAGGCGAATAATCTTCCTGTAAATAAGCCTGAATCTGTGTGTATAATTCCATTTTCCGATTTAAGATGGATGCTTTCTGCATTATACAATTTCAACTCCTGCATAACAGGATTATTGGTACATGCGCAAATAAAAAGCCCGGCAATAAAGCTAATTGCTAACGGTGCCCGCCGTGCCATAAAATCCATTTCCATTAATATAAGGGTCTGTTGAGGTTATATGATAATGATATATACCACTAGGATAATCTGGCGTAATGGCGGTGTGCCCATGATAAGCATCTAACATTGCATTGGTAACGGTTACATTATTCTCTACCGGTCCATAAACGGGAAATCCATCTAGCAAGAATCCGAGCAGAGCGGCTTTTCCTTTAACAGAAGTTAAATAATAGGGCTCTGCATGATAATGATATTGCCCCTGCTGCTGCGGATGCCCGCCATATTGGTCGAAACTTACAATTTCGTTTGTAAGTGGCGAACCACCTGCGGCGTATTGATTAAAGAAGGGTATGCCATTCAGCGAAATCCCGATAGGCCCTAGCGGCGTAGCCGATTTTACGGTGGCAGACTGCGGGCTTAAAGGGATGCGGAATGTTAAAGTTTGCTGAACAATTACACTTGGATTTTGAGCGAACTGCCCCGTGCCATTGTAGGCTTCATATAACGTAGACGCCCATTGAGTGCCTTGGTAATATGGGCTTTTATGATCGGGCAGGCCGTTGCTTTTTATCACCACATAATTTCCGTCTTGCGTTACGCTGGTTGCACCATATATTTTTTTATAAATAGTGAGGTCGGCAGATGCTGTAACTACAGTGGTTGCACTATCTGTTTTGTTTTTTTTGCAGCTAACAAAAATCATGAATGCCATTGCGCCAATTATGGCGCTGTTTAGAAAATATTTCATTGCTTTTTTATTTTGATTATTAGACGGAGCAGAAAACTATTTCCCTCGCTGTGGCGGTTTATTTTTTTGCGGATTAATTACATTCATCAACAGCGGTACTAATCTGGAGAAGTTTTGTTGCTGATCTGCGTTGCACAGGGCTTTTATATCGGCAAAATGCTGATAGGTAATAACTGCCTTTTTCTTATATAGCGTAGCTAGGATATTTGACAGCGAATCTTCTTTAAGAATGTTCCTGTTGCCATTTAAAAGGGTAAAATATTGGTTATAGGGCAACTGCATTTGTTCATCAATCTGTACCATTTGTTCATGATGCTGCCTTTTAAAAATATCGAATTTTTTAACCTGCTCTTTGTTTAAGTGCAGGGTTGCTATCAGTACCGAGTCAAAATTTTCCGGTGGCATAGGCCTTTGTGGCCTAAGGATAAAAACCAGGCATGATAAATTTAAAATTACAAGGGCGATAATTGCAAGCCACAAAACTTTTTGCCGCTTCATTTAATAGATATTAAAATTGTGATCATCAATACTATATGCCGATTGTGTGACTTTGGGCTGTGAGGAAGCATAAAATAAAACCCCTATATTCAATACTGCAAAGATTATAGCTGCAACAAGTGCCGCTCTCAATTGGTAGATAGATAGTGCCTGTAAATGCAATTCGGGTCTGTTTTTTGCTTCCTGTATCTTTTCAAATAAATGATCAGGTGCTTGCAGGCTTCTTAGCTCGTTGCCTGCTGCTAAAATTTTATCAATCCATAATTTATCTTTTTCCATCTTTTTTTAGACGTTTATTGAGAGTATTTCCCCCGTTGGTTATAAATTTTTAATAATATTTCTTTTAGGGAAGCTTTGCCCCGCCTTACAAGGCCTTCTACCGATTTTTCGCTTGTATTCATTATTTCAGCAGTTTCCCTGCCTTTTAAAAGTTCTAATTGTGTAAGAATAATTGCTGTTTTTTGATTGGGGGGCAATTTCTCTATAGCCATCAGCAGTAGCTTAAAGCTCTCTTTTTGGTCAGTATCCATCCCATGATGGGTTGGGTCGGCAATATCATACTTTATATCATCGTCGCCCTTGCTCCATACTGAATTTAATATGCTAAACCTCTTTTTTGCTTTGAGATAGCGCAACCTGTCGAGGGATTTATTGATGCAGATCCGGTAAACCCAGGTTTGAACAGACGACTTGTAATTGAACTGTTTGGCAGAGCGCATGATTTCTAAAAATACATCTTGTGTAATTTCTTCCGCCTCCTCGGCCTGCCTTAAATAGCCAAAAGCAGTACGGTAAACCGGATCTTTATATTCGTTATAGAATTTAGCAAATGCGCTTTCATCTCCTGCAGCAATCTTTTTTAATATGTCTGCTGTATTCAAAATACGGGTATGGGAGTGCTTTTAAAATGGAAAGGTGAATATAAAAATTTGGCAGGTATATGCGGTTGGGCAGATAAACAAATTTGTATATTGTACTCCCGAAGCATATTTTCGGACATGGGTATGCAAAAAAAAGAAATCAATATTGTATTTGAAGATTATGGTTCGGTAGAAGAACTTTCAGATGCCGACCGTAGTTTGTGCATGGAGGCTGAAAAGGCGCTCAAAAGTTCCCACTCTCCGTATTCAAAATTCAGGGTTGGAACAGCCCTCCGCCTAAAAAGCGGCAAAATTATTTATGGAAGCAATCAGGAAAATGTTGCTTACCCGTCAGGCTTATGCGCTGAAAGAGTAGCATTGTTTAGTGTTGGTGTAAACCATCAGGATGATGCCGTTACTGCCATGGCAATTACCGCACAAACTGATGAGTTTGATATTTTGCAGCCCATTACTTCCTGCGGGGCATGTTTGCAGGTGATGGCAGAATATGAAAAAAAACAGCAACACCCTATAGATATCCTGTTTTATTGTTTAAAAGGTCCGGTTTGGAAAACACAGGGAGTAAAAAGCCTTTTGCCATTTTTGTTTTTTGAAGAACGCCTGGTTAAATAGGTCCGTCTGTCTAAACCAAAAAGCCCCCTTATTTTCATAAGAGGGCTAATCAACCAGTTGCTTATTGAAATGCGCTTGAAATGTTGGTTACTTTCCAGCCTTTATCTGTTTGAGCCATAGTAACATAGTTTATTCTGGTAAAGGAATCATAAGCCATATTTACCTTTACAATAACCTGGCTTGGTAGATTTTCAATTACTGAATACGAGGTTATGCAGTTTTGTTTTACTCCGGAAACAGCGTTTACCATATTCAGGATATCAACTTTGTTATAAGTGATGATTTTATTTCCCCGTGTAGAAGTAAGCTTAACATTTGTATCAAGTATTTCTCCAATACCATCTGGTTTTCCCTGGCTGAAGGCATCCATCACAATATTGACAGCATATTTGATGCTTAGTTTTTCTTCGGCTTTTGTGCCATCGGCTTTGCCGGCAAAAGTTAACAGTAAAAGGGCTAAAGAGCTTAGGGTGATTTTTAAAATTTTCATGTTTTTAAGTTAAAATTGATTTGAATTAGGTTGTGTGTTTTGCATAATAGACGCACCTTAAAAGCCGAACGTTACAAGCCAGATCTTCCAAAAAGCTCATTTAACATACTTTTAACATATTTTCTCGGTAAGCATGGCATAATGCTCGGTGAATGAAGAAGAAATTTTCCATGTTAAGAACTTCCTCTTCCTTTCTTATGGCTATCCATTATATTTATGGCCTAATGAGTTAAGCCAGCAATGGATGAAGAATTAAATGAAGGCACCCAAAATCAGCCTGTAAACAAGGGTTCAGAAACCCTTCATAGCGTTATACCAATAAGCGGGCTGTATGAAAACTGGTTTTTAGATTATGCTTCATATGTAATCCTCGACCGTGCTGTTCCGCATATCCATGATGGGCTAAAGCCTGTACAGCGGCGCATATTGCATTCTTTAAAAGAGATGGACGATGGCCGTTTTAACAAAGCAGCCAATGTGATAGGCAATACAATGAAGTATCACCCTCACGGTGATGCCTCCATTGGTGATGCAATGGTACAGATAGGGCAGAAAAACCTTCTTATCGATTGTCAGGGCAACTGGGGCGACCCTGTTACCGGAGATTCTGCCGCTGCACCACGATATATAGAAGCCAGGCTTTCTAAGTTTGCATTAGAGGTTGTTTTTAATCCGGATACTACTGAATGGTCGTTAAGCTACGATGGCAGGAATAAGGAACCTGTAACCCTGCCTGTAAAGTTTCCGTTATTGCTTGCCCAAGGCGCTGAAGGGATAGCCGTGGGTCTTGCAACCAAAATTATGCCCCATAACTTCATTGAGCTGATTGATGGCTCTATTGAAGTGCTAAAAGGCAATCGCCCGGATTTGCTTCCTGATTTTCCAACTTCTGGAATGGCAGACTGCATTGCTTATAACGAAGGGCAGCGTGGGGGCAAAGTGCGTGTTAGGGCAAGGATAGTTGAACGCGATAAAAAAACACTTGCAATTACAGAAATACCATATTCTACAACTACTGGAAGCCTGATAGACAGCGTAATTACTGCTAACGACAAGGGAAAAATCAAGATCAAGAAAATTGAAGACAATACTGCCAAAGATGTAGAAATCATCATACATCTTGCGCCGGGCATTTCGCCCGATGTAACCATAGATGCGCTGTATGCTTTTACAGACTGCGAAGTTTCCATATCGCCCAATACCTGTGTGATACGTGATGACAAGCCGCACTTTATGAGCGTGAACGACATCCTTACCGACAGCACGCATCATACTAAGGCATTATTAAAATCAGAGCTAGAAATAAAGCTGAGCGAGCTTAAAGAAAAAATATTCTTTAGTAGCCTGCTAAAAATATTTATACAGGAGGGAATGTACAAAAGCGCAGAATATGAGGGCGCAGGCAATATTGAAATGGTTGTGGATGTGCTAAATATCTTGTTTGCTCCATTTTTTGACCAGTTCTACCGTGAAATACTTCCTGAAGATTATAAAAAGCTCATTGAAAAGCCCATGAGCAGTATTACCCGCTTTGATGTGAAAAAAGCGGATGAGCAGATGAAAGCTATAGAAGCCGAAATAAAAGAAGTAAAGCATCACCTCAGGCATCTTACAGATTACGCAATTTCCTGGTTTGAAAAGCTTAAAACAAAGTATGGGAAAGGGCGTGAGCGAAAAACCGAACTGCGCACTTTTGGCAGGGTAGAAGCATCGCAGGTGGCGCTGGCCAATGTGAAGCTGTACGTAAACCGCACGGATGGGTTTATTGGCTCGGGGCTAAAAAAAG
>JAYVNR010000261.1:0-3299 GCA_043758305.1 Pedobacter sp.
CATGCTTTGGCCAGGAGTAGCAGAAGAACTCTTAGCCACCAAAGCTTATTTTATTCGAGATGGCTATTTCAAAAACATTGATGCATGCATTTTCACTCATGTTGGGTCTGGTTTAGGCACTGGTTATGGCGGCGGCGGTAATGGGATGGTTTCTGTAAAATTTGATTTTGAAGGCGAAGCTGCACATGCTGCAGGCGCACCCTGGAAAGGCAGAAGCGCTCTGGATGCAGTTGAAATGATGAATACCGGATGGAATTATCATCGTGAGCATATGGAACCTGAGCAACGCTCACATTACGTGATTACCGATGGCGGCGACCAGCCCAATGTTGTTCCCTCAAAGGCATCCGTTTGGTATTATTTCCGCGAAGGCTCCTATCCTAAAATTATGCAGATGTATAAAGACGGGGTAAAAATTGCGGAAGCGGCGGCCAAGATGACAGATACCAAAGTGACTTATAAATTATTAGGGAGCGCCTGGCCGGGCAATATGAACAAGACATTGGCAGAAACCATGTTTGAAAATATTAAAAAGGTGGGCATCCCAACCTGGACTCAGGATGATCAAACCCTTGCCAAAGCACTGCAAAAAGAAATGGGCTCCCCGCAAACGGGCTTAGCCACTTCTGTAGCATCAGAACTTAGAGTGCCTGTGCCATTGTCACAAGCGGTTGGCGGTGGCGGATCTGATGATATTGCAGATATAGCCTGGAACCTGCCAACAATAACACTTAACTATCCGGCAAATATCCCTGGATTGCCGGGCCACCATTGGGCCAACGCAATTGCAATGGCAACCCCAATTGCGCATAAAGGCGTAACAGCAGGGGCAAAGGCGCAAGCAATGACCCTGTTAGATCTGTTTGTTAAGCCAGAAATTATTAAAGACGCCTGGACGTATTTCAATGATGTACAAACTAAGGATGTAAAATACCAGTCATTTTTATCTGCAACAGATAAACCAGCTATTGATCTCAATAAAAAAACAATGGAGCAGTTTAGGCCAGAGATGAAAAAGTATTATTATGATCCTACTAAATACAACACCTATTTAGAGCAGTTGGGCATAAAATATCCAACAATCCGAATTGGAGAAAAACCGGCCAAGTAAATGTTAACAGATTGATAATTTCAAATCATCATTAAAATGAAAAAAAACTTTAATAAACGGCTACTATTAGCAGTAGCAATAGCCAGTATGTTGAGCATGGCAGTAATAAAGCCAAGCCCCGTTTCTGCCCAGGCAGTCCAGGTGGCTATTTCTCCTGATAAGCTGGCTGCATTAAAATCAGAGCTTGCTATAGAAATTGATAAACAGCAAAAAATGACACAGGAGATGGTAGATATGGTTTTTAGTTTCGGAGAACTGGGTTTCCAGGAATACGAAACTTCTAAATACCTTACCGACATACTCAAAAAAAATGGCTTTAAAATAGAGATGGGCATTGCGGGAGTGCCTACTGCCTGGACCGCCACCTGGGGCTCCGGAAAACCTTTTATAGCTATTGGAAGCGATATTGATTGCATCCCGAAGGCTTCACAAAAGCCGGGCGTAGCTTACCATGATCCCATTATTGAAGGTGCCCCGGGACATGGAGAAGGCCATAACTCGGGAGAGCCCTTGAATATAACAGCTGTGCTAGCGCTGAAAAAAATCATGGAACGTGAAAAAATCCCCGGGACCATTATGCTTTGGCCGGGCGTAGCAGAAGAACTGCTGGGCGCAAAAGCATTTTTTGTACGCGATGGTTTATTTAAAAATGTAGATGCCTGCATTTTTACCCACGTTGGTTCTGGTCTTTCAACTAGTTATGGAGCGGGCGGCAACGGGCTGATTTCGGTAGAGTTTTCTTTTGAAGGCGAGGCAGCTCATGCCGCAGCTGCTCCGTGGAAGGGAAAATCGGCTTTAGATGCGGTTGAGCTGATGAACCATGCCTGGAATATGCACCGCGAGCATATGGAGCCTGAACAACGCTCGCATTACGTGATTACCGATGGCGGCGATCAGCCCAATGTTGTGCCCTCAAAAGCATCAGTTTGGTATTATTTCCGCGAAGGCTCCTATCCAAAAATCATGAAAATGTATAGCGATGGTATTAAAATGGCTGAAGCCGCCGCCTCCATGACCGATACTAAAATGACGTACAAAGTTTTAGGAAGCGCATGGCCGCGAAATATGAATAAAACCCTGGCCGAAACCATGTTTGAAAATATTAAAAAAGTAGGCATCCCTACCTGGACTCAGGATGACCAAACTTTGGCTAAAGCCTTGCAGAAAGAGCTGGGATCGCCTCAAACCGGTTTGGCTACTACAGTTGCAACATCGCTAAGAATTCCGGGGCCGGTTACAGAAGCGGTTGGTGGCGGAGGATCGGATGATATCGCCGATGTTTCATGGAACCTGCCAACAATAACTTTGAGCTATCCGGCAAATATTCCGGGATTGCCAGGCCATCATTGGGCAAATGCTATTTCTATGGCAACACCAATCGCCCATAAAGGAGTAACTGCTGGGGCAAAGGCTCAGGCCATGACCTTGTTAGATCTATTTGTTAAGCCAGAAATTATTAAAGATGCATGGACATACTTTAATGATGTACAGACTAAGGATATTAAATACACGTCATTATTGTCTGCCACAGACAAGCCTGCGATTTATCTTAATAAAAAAATTATGGATGAATATCGGCCAGAAATGAAGAAGTATTATTACAATCCGGCCAAGTACAAAACATATCTGGAGCAATTAGGGATAAAATACCCAACGGTGCGGCCCGCCGCTGTTCAGAAAACTCCTCCTGGAAGCAATTAAGCTTGCGATTTCTAAATATTCGACCCGTGTACTGAAAGGCACACGGGTTTTCTTTTGTATCAAAGTTTTTTAATTTTAAGCCTAGATTTATCTTAAGCTGCTTATTTTTAACGAAATGTTCCTTTGCGAGTCAGATTCACATGCTTGAGCTTAAACCTTGATCCTTACTGCCAAACAAAAATTAGGATGATCCCTGAACAAACTAATTTTCAACAACAGATTGATGGCAAAACCACAAACCTGTACATTTTGAAAAATGCTGCCATGCAGGTTGCTATCACCAATTATGGCGCACGTATAGTAAGCATTTTAGTACCGGACTCATCGGGCAAATTAATAGACGTTGCATTAGGCTGCGCTGATCTGGATGGATATAAAAAAGATGAGCAGCTATATTTTGGGGCAACTATTGGCAGATATGGAAATCGGATTGCTAATGGGAAATTTTCGATTAATGGAAAAGAGTATGCTCTTGCACTAAATAATG
>JAYVNR010000262.1:0-10195 GCA_043758305.1 Pedobacter sp.
ATGATAAAGTGCTTTTCGAGTTCCTTGTGCTGGAATCTGCCCAGGCTGGTTTAAGCTGGATCACAATCCTGAAAAGGAGAGAAGGTTATCGCAAAGCATTTGCCGGTTTTGATGTTAATAGAGTAGCTCAATTTACTTTAGAAGATGTTGAAAGGCTGATGCAAGATTCCGGGATTATCAGGAACCGTTTGAAAATTATTGCGGCTATTAACAATGCCAGGCTTTTCCTGAATGTCCAAAAAGAGTTTAGTTCTTTTGATGCCTATATGTACTCTTTTATGCCGGGCAATAAACCTATAAACAATTCCCAAAGAGATAATTATCAAATCCCGGTCAGCATAGAAATTTCAGATGCTATTTCTAAAGACATGAAAAAACGCGGATTTAAGTTTTTTGGAACTGTGATTTGTTATGCACATATGCAGGCTACAGGCATGATTAACGACCATATCAAAGATTGCGCATTTAGATAAAAATTGGTAGATTGAGCTACGCAATCCATGTTTATCATTTTATTAAAAGAGCTTATACAGTACCTCAGGCATCCCCGGTTATGTTCTAAAAATGTACCCACCAATATATGGGAAAGGCTTTTAATGCTTTGGGCAATCGGGTTTTTTCCATCAATCGCAATATGGGCTATCACGTATAAGCTTATAAGCCTGGGCATGATCCCAAATCCCGGGGATTTAGTATATTCTCACGATAGCACCAGCTCTGCATATATTTTTTTCGGATCCGTGTTAGTGGCTCCCGTAGCCGAAGAAGCATTATTTAGATGGCAGCTAAGATCATTTACATTCGGGTATCTTTTTGTTAGCATGGCAGCCGGATTTATTCTGCTAAACCTTGTCCACCCAATTGTAGCCCTATTGATAGCATCATCGATTTTTTTGATTTTTTACATCAATCACAAATCTCACTTAGCCAAAAGCGTAAGCATACAATATGCTTATTGGAAAGAATTTTTTCCTTACCAGTTTTATGTTACTGCTTTATGTTTTGCCATAGTACATATTTACAACTATGATGATGGCATTGAACACTTCAATTTAGCCTTGCTGTATACCCTTCCCCAATTAATAATAGGCCTATCTCTCGGATTTGTGCGCATGCATTACGGCTTG
Source organism: Pedobacter sp. (assembly GCA_043758305.1). Taxonomy (GTDB): domain Bacteria; phylum Bacteroidota; class Bacteroidia; order Sphingobacteriales; family Sphingobacteriaceae; genus JAQSWM01. The sequence continues at coordinate 1,128 of JAYVNR010000262.1, forward strand.
CGGTATTCTATAATTTTACATGCACTATATAATTTTATTCCGGGAATAATTTTGGTTGCCACCCTAAGCCGTTAACCAATTTTCTTTTCTCCTTAAACCAAGAGCAAAGCAAAAGATGTTGTTAAATTTGGAACATTGATAATCATCAAAATGGTGTAATTATCTAAATCAGTGCAATCAAAACAATGAAAAAACTCTTCCTTTTAGATGGTATGGCCCTTATTTATCGGGCACATTTCGCGTTAAGCAAAAACCCAAGGTTTACATCTTCTGGGATGAACACTTCCGCAGTTATGGGCTTCACTAATACTTTGCTGGAAGTTTTGAAAAAGGAAAAGCCCACGCACATGGCTGTTGTTTTTGATACCGATGCCCCTACAGAGCGCCATACAGATTTTGCTGCATATAAGGCACACAGGCAGGCTATGCCCGAAGATCTTTCGCTCGCCCTGCCATATGTTGTTAAATTAATACAAGGATTTAACATACCGGTTATCACTTTCGATGGCTTTGAGGCAGATGATATAATCGGTACTCTGGCCAAAAACGCAGAGCAGGCTGGCTTTACCGTCTTCTGCATGACGCCCGACAAGGACTTCGCACAACTTGTTTCAGAAAATATTTTCATTTACAAGCCATCCCGCATGGGCAGCGATATAGAAATTATGGGCGTTCCCGAGGTATTAGCCAAGTGGGAAATAGAGCATGTCCATCAAGTTATTGATATCCTGGGCCTTTGGGGCGATGCGGTGGATAACATTCCGGGCATTCCGGGCATTGGTGAGAAAACCGCTAAAACCCTTATCAGGCAATACGGATCTGTTGAAAATATCATCGCCAACAGCCACGAGCTAAAAGGCAAGATGAAAGAAAATGTAGAGGCTTTCGCCGAGCAGGGAATAATCTCAAAAAAGCTGGCCACCATAATCCTTAATGTTCCGGTTGAATTTGACGAGCAATCTTTAAAAATAGAAGAACCAAGCCGTGATAAATTAGAGCCTCTTTTTGCAGAGCTTGAATTTAGGACTATTGGCAGGCGTGTGTTTGGCGAAGAGTTTACAGTAACAGAAGTTAAGCTTACTCAAACCTCAGGCCAGATGGATTTATTTGGCAATGCTATTGAAGTAACTACAATAGAAAAAGAAACCATTGTTGAACCTGCAAGGCCAGCCAAAAATATCACTAACACTCCCCATAATTATTTCCTGGTTGATTCTCCGGATAAGCGCAAAGACTTGATAAGGTTGCTAAGCGAACAAAAGGTTTTTTGCTTTGATACCGAAACAACGGGGACTGATGCAAATAACTCGGAACTGGTTGGGCTTTCCTTCGCTATAAAACCCGGCGAAGGCTATTATGTTCCGGTGCCGGCAGATGCTGGGCAATGCAGCGATATTGTAAAGGAGTTTAAGCCCGTTCTGGAAAACGACCAGATCAAAAAGATTGGGCAGAACCTGAAATACGATATTCTGATGCTGAATTGGTGCGGCGTAAACGTGCGGGGCGAGCTTTTTGATACCATGCTTGCCCATTACCTCCTCGATCCGGATACACGCCATAACATGAATGTTTTAGCAGAAAATTATTTAGGTTATACGCCCGTTTCCATCACTTCGCTTATTGGCGCTAAAGGCAAAAACCAGGGAACCATGCGGGATGTGGAACTTGAAGCAATTAAAGAATACGCAGCAGAAGATGCGGATATTACCCTTCAGCTTAAGGAAACATTTGAGCCTTTACTAATTAAATCTAACGCAGATAAACTGGCGAATGAGATAGAAAACCCGCTGATTTATGTACTTGCAGATATGGAGCGTGAGGGCGTGAACATAGACCGCCAAACCCTGGCAGATATCTCCACAGAGCTTCAGAAAGATATTATCCAACTGGAAAAAACTATCTATGAGAAAGCGGGGGTAAGATTTAACATCGCCTCGCCAAAGCAACTGGGAGAAGTTTTATTCGATAAGCTTCAGCTCGACCCGAAAGCCAAAAAAACTAAGACGGGGCAGTATCAAACCGGAGAGGATGTGCTGACCTGGCTTTCGGCTAAAAGTGATATTGCAAAAGATATACTCGATTTCCGCCAGCTTCAAAAGCTCAAATCTACGTACGTGGATGCCTTGCCGCTCATGATCAATCCAAAAACAGGGCGGGTTCATACATCATATAATCAGGCTGTTGCCGCCACGGGGAGGCTGAGCTCAAACAATCCAAATCTTCAGAATATCCCTATCCGCACAGAGCGTGGCCGGGAGGTTCGCAAGGCGTTTATCCCACGAGATTCGGGGCATATCTTGCTTTCGGCAGATTATTCGCAAATCGAGCTGAGGCTAATTGCCGAAATCAGTAAAGACGAGAACATGATGGAAGCATTTGCGCAAGGGCTGGATATCCACACCGCAACGGCTGCAAAAGTGTACGGCATTGCCTTAGAAGAAGTAGATTCTGATAAGCGGCGCAACGCAAAAGCTGTGAACTTTGGGATCATTTATGGGCAGTCGGCATTTGGGCTTTCGCAGAGCCTGGGCATTCCCCGCAAGGAAGCCGCCGAGATTATTGAGCAATATTTCAATCAGTATTCGGGCATAAAGCGCTACATGAGCGATACCATGAATTTTGCCAGAGAAAATGGATACGTTCAAACGATAATGGGCCGCCGCCGCTATTTACGCGACATTAATTCAGCCAACCAGACCGTGCGTGGTTTTGCCGAGCGAAACGCCATCAACGCTCCCATCCAAGGTTCCGCTGCAGATTTGATAAAAATAGCCATGATCAACATTCACCGCGATTTCTGCGACAAAAAACTCGACGCCCGCATGACTATGCAAGTGCATGACGAGCTTGTTTTTGATGTGCCTTTTGGCGAAGTGGATATTGTGAAGCCTATCATCACCGAGCGTATGAAGAACGCAATTAAAACTGTTGTTCCGATTGAAATAGAAATTGGGCAGGGTGCTAATTGGCTGGAAGCGCATTAGGAATCTTTCTTTCACGCAAAGACGCCGAGGAGCAAAGGCGCAGTTCTGCTATTTGTTGTAGCAGGCACATCATATTTCGTCTACTGCGTTAGTGTGCATATACTAAAATTTGCAATGCCTATTCTTTTTTATCTCATTCTGCTCTGCGCCTCCGCCCGGCTTCTTACTCTTGGGTTTTGAGCGATTCTTTACGTGAATCCCGCTGCTCAAAATCTCCAATCTATATTTGCATTTTGCTAAAATATTTAGCAAATTTGTATATGCCATTTGAAGAGAATCAAGAATATTTTAAGGGAAGAGGCGCACAGGTAAACACACACAATAGATTCAGCAAAAATAAATATGTGAGCGAACATATTGAAGGGCTTGACGAGGAGATGCTGGAAAATTCTGCCACCCAGCTTATAGAAGAACATCCCAAAAAAATTGTAAGCATTTCAGATAGCCCCGACCTGCCTTTTATGTATTCCATAAACCCTTATCAGGGTTGCGAACATGGGTGCTTGTATTGCTATGCCCGCAATGCCCACGAGTATTGGGGCTTTAGTGCAGGGCTTGATTTTGAGCGCAAGATTGTGGTGAAGCGAAATGCGGCACCTTTGCTAGAAGAGTTCTTCAATAAAAAAGGTTACCAGCCCCAGCCCATCATGTTATCCGGCAATACAGATTGTTACCAGCCCATTGAGCGAAAGCTAAAAATAACCCGCTCCCTACTGGAAGTATTTTTAAAATACAAACATCCTGTCAGCATCATTAGCAAGAACAATCTCATCTACAGGGATATAGATATTTTACAGGAGCTTGCAAGGCTCAAACTGGTACATGTAACGGTTACTATAAATTCTCTTAACGAAAGCTTGCGCCAAAGCATGGAGCCAAGAACTGTTACTGCCAGAAGCCGTCTAATGCTGATAAACAAACTATCATCGGCCGAAATACCAGTCCGGCTAATGCTGGCACCTATTGTGCCAGGGCTAAACAGCGACGAAATACCCACGTTGATAAAAGCAGCAGCAGATGAAGGGATACTGGCTGCAATTTTTACCATTGTACGCCTAAACGGAGCCATATCAGAAATATTTACCGACTGGATAAATAAAGCCTATCCCGATAGGGCAGAAAAAGTATTGCATATGATTGCTGATTGCCACGGTGGGAAACTGAATGACAGCCGCTGGGGGAAAAGGATGCGAGGCGATGGAAAAGTTGCAGAAAGCATCCACCAGCTATTCCGTATTTCGGTGAACAGATTTCTGAAAGGCAGGGCTATACCCGATTTCAATTTAGACCATTTTACGCCCTCTGGGGGGAAGCAGTTAGGTTTATTTTGAAGGTATAAAAGATTAAGTTTACCTTTAACAAAATAAAAGAACCTAATTCCAAGCGCCGATGGCTTCACAAATACGTTCTAAAATTGTTGGGACCGGAAAATGCATACCCGGAAGAGTTGTAAAGAACAGTAATTTTCTTAAGCACGAGTTTTATGAAAAAAACGGCTTGAAAATAGACAGGGAGAACGAAGAAATTATTGAGAAGTTTAAAGATATCACCGAAATAGAAGAGAGGAGGTATGCCGAAGATGGGCAGGTTGCATCCGATCTGGCTATTATTGCTGCAACAGATGCATTGCAATCATCAGGAATTGATAAGGAAGCTTTAGATTACATTATTGTAGCGCACAATTTCGGCGATATAAAATCGGGCACAACCCACACTGATCTGGTGCCCACTCTGGCTGGCCGCACAAAGGCCGCATTGGGCATTCAAAATCCAGACTGTGTTGCATATGATTTGCCCTTTGGTTGCCCGGGCTGGCTACAGGCTATGATACAGGCAGATTATTTTATCCGATCTGGCGATGCCAGGCTGGTACTCGTTATTGGCTCAGAAACCTTGTCGCGGGTTACCGATCCACATGATCGCGATAGCATGATATATGCAGACGGAGCTGGGGCAACAATTCTTGGAGCTCATGACGGCGATGCAGGAATAATTTCCCATAAAACACAATCACACACAGCAAACGAAATAGGATACTTGTATTCGGGTGGATCGAGCAAGTTAGATTTTACAGAGCCGGGCTTGTTCATCAAAATGGAAGGCCGGAAAATCTACGAATATGCATTAACGAATGTGCCACTTGCAATTAAAAAGACTATAGAAAAAGCAGGCATCGAGCTAAAAGAGGTAAAAAAACTGCTCATCCATCAGGCAAATGGAAAAATGGACGAGGCTATTTTAAAGCGTTTATTTAAATTATATGGTTATGCAGAAATCCCTAAAGATATTATGCCCATGACCATTGCAAAGCTAGGAAACAGTTCTGTTGCCACCATCCCTACGCTTTTAGATAAAATTTTGAAAAATGAAATGCCCGGTCAGGATCTAAATTCAGGAGATATTGTAGTTATGGCATCTGTGGGTGCCGGGATGAACATTAATGCGATGGTTTATAAGTTTTAATTCGGTTAACATCCGATTGGGAAAGCAGTCAATCTCAAATATTCCCTGCAAACCCATCATAATCTAACACCAACTTTTTTTCTTTTATTTGCAAAACATCTCCTTAATACCCAACTATAATGGAAAGTAAGCGCCAACAAAAATTTGCAGGAGTAATACAAAAAGACCTGGCCGATATATTTCAACGGGAGGGCATGAATTATTTGCCAAGCACACTTGTTACGATCACTAAAGTGCGAATGTCCCCTGATTTGGCAATTGCCCGGATATATCTGAGTTTTTTTAATAATGTCAATACCGCTCTTGCCTTAAATACCATTAAATCTCACGCTAGCGAAATACGTTATAAGCTAGGCAGCCGGATAAAGGATCAGGCAAGGGTTATCCCACAGCTTGAGTTTTTTGTTGATGATACCAGTGAATATGTTGAGCGAATGGATAAAATTTTCGATAAAATAGCTCAGGAGCCCCGTCAACCCGATACGGAAGAATAATGCCGGTAGAGTTATTAAAGTGGCAACAATACCTGGCTCAAAATACTGATAAAGTTAGCCCTGTTGTAGATTTTAATAAATCATCCGACAACCTATTCCCTTTTGATTTTACCTCTGCAAATACAGAATTAAGCCCGGAGGTTTTAAATGATACTGAATTGTTTTCCCTCTGGATATCCTCAAAACTTAAAGAAAACAATTGCCGTTACGGGATTGGTGGTTATAACGAACACCGCACCATTTATTCCCGAAGCGGATTATTCAATATGGATGACAAGGAATCAAGGCGCTTGCACCTCGGCACAGATATTTGGGGAGAGGCAGGCACACCAGTTTATTGCCCATTGGACGGCTTAGTGCACAGTTATAATTTCAATGATAATTTTGGCGATTATGGGGCAACTATAATCTTGCAACATACGGTTGGTGAGCTTTCTTTATATTCGTTATATGGCCATCTTAACCTTTCAAGTTTGTCTCGACTAACAGTAGGAATGCCCATAGCGCAGGGAGAGCAGTTAGCACGGTTCGGCAATGTTGAAGAAAATGGGCACTGGCCGCCACATTTACATTTTCAATTAATAGTTGATATGAAAACTTACCAAGGGGATTATCCCGGCGTATGTGCATTTTCTGAAAATGAATTATGGCTTGAAAATAGCCCCGACCCCGCACTATTGCTCCAATATACTTTTTAAAAAATTTGCGTTTAAGCTATTATGCTGGTTCAAAATTTTATAATTTCTTTCCTCCTTAGTATTATATCAATGCTATTTCAGGGCCAGCCTGAGTTTAAAGGAGGTGCGGGAAAATTGAATTACTTTATTTCATCAAATTTGGTTTACCCCGAGTTTGCAAAACAAAACTGCCTGCAAGGCACAATTCAGGTCAGCTTTAACGTGAATAATGCAGGTAGAGTTTTTAATTCTCATATAAAGAAAGGGTTTGGTATCGATTTAGATAAAGAAGCGCTCCGTATTGTAAGGCTTACATCTGGTAAATGGACTGTGCCAGCTGGGTACGATACCACAGTGTCAATTGTTTTGCCTATCAACTTTTCTTTACAGGAGTTCAAATGCGAGCAACGTTCCAGAGACGAAATAAATGCTGCAGTTGCCGCCTATCAGGCACGCGAAGGGCTTATTAAAGCAGTAACCAACTTCTATCAAAAGAAATATTCCGGACAGTATATTGCTCAGGATGAAGCCAGGATACTCGAACTAAAATCACAGTTAGGCTTTGATGATGCTTTTATCGGGCGGATGCTTAGGCAGGCCCAAACCAAAATAAAACAGGGAGATAGGGAAAGTGCTTGCGAGGATTTAAGTTTTATACACAATTTAGGCACAGATAAGGCAGATAAGCTAAGAGCCCAATATTGTCGTTAATATGCCTTTTAAATTCGCCTATCGTTTTTTCAGCCTGTTAGATATAATCAGTATCATCTTGCTAAGCAAACAGGTTTATGGGTTGCTGAGCAATTTTTCAGGCATCCCAAATGAATTGCTATCTAAAATACGCATCGCCTTGCTTTTGCTGATATACCTGTTGCTTTTTATTTCTTCTACAGGATTATGGTTTCTTAAAAAGTGGGGAGCTGTTGCTTATTACATCCAGTTCCCGATAAGGTTAGCAGTATGGGTTTTTTCTTTTGGGTTTATAACCTATTTAGGCGAATTAACCTCTGTTGATATTTTTGAATGGACGTTCAGAATAGTAATGATACTCGAATTTATGCGGCTTTATTTTACAGCAAAGCTTCACCGGGAAAATTTCTAGATGAAGCTTTATAAAATTGGGGGCGCAGTTTCAGCCTATCCGGATAGAATCAGGATATTTTAAAAGCATTAATCCACTACAGTTACCCTTATCATATTTGTTTTGCCCTTTTTTTCTATTGGCATGGCTGCAGTATTGATTACTACTTCGCCAGATTCGATGAGTTTTTCTGCTTTTAAAATCCTGTTCACATCGCTTATGCTCTGGTCTGTGCTTTCAAATTTATCGTAATAAAAGCCGCGTACTCCCCATAATAAGCTTAGAGAATTAAGCAGGTTGCGGTTGCTTGTAAAAATAAATGTCCCGGCTTTTGGGCGGTGGCTTGAAATTTCAAATGCTGTGTAGCCTGATGAAGTCATGGAAATAATCCCTATGGCATTTGTTTTTTCAGATAAATAAACCGCCGATCCGCATACAGCATCAGCTATGTAGGTTGAAGAACCGGGATGCAATTTTTTAGGAGTTTGATATGGATAAGCAGTTTCTTCTATATTCCGGATGATTTTATGCATGGTTTCAATAACAATAAGCGGAAACTCCCCAACCGAGGTTTCCCCACTCAACATTACCGCATCTGCCCCGTCAAGTACCGAGTTGGCTACATCATTTACTTCTGCCCGCGTTGGCCGTGGAGTTGTGATCATGCTCTCCAGCATTTGAGTGGCTACAATACATGGTTTAGAAAGTTCCCTGCATTTTCGTGCAATCATTTTTTGAAGTATTGGTACTTGCTCCATTGGCATTTCAACGCCTAAGTCGCCCCTTGCAACCATCACCCCATCTGTTACATCTATAATAGCATCAATATTATCAATTGCCTCAGGTTTTTCTACTTTGGCAATAACGCGGGCTGTTTTTCCGCTTTGCGATATTATGCGTTTCAGCTCCACAATATCTTCGGCAGTGCGTACAAATGACAGGCCAATCCACTCAACATCATTTTGAAGTGCAAATTGCAGGTTGTCTAAATCTTCTTCAGTTAAGCTTGGGATAGAAACTTTAGTATTTGGAAGATTTACGCCTTTACGGGAAGTTAAAATCCCGCCATGCACTATTTCGCAACTAACAGTGTCTTTATTGTTAGTTGCAAGTACTTTCATTTGAATTTTCCCGTCATCCAGAAGGATTACTTCTCCTACCCTTACATCCTTGGGAAAGCTATCGTAGGTGATATAAATTTGTTCATCGTTTCCAATGCGCTCGTTAGTAGTTATTTCAATTGTATTTCCGTTAACCAGGTGAATGCCCCCATCTTTGACCATCCCGATACGGATTTTAGGGCCTTGCAAATCTGCTAAAATGCCGATATGGGTTTTATATTGTTGATTTATTTCTCGTATAGTATTAA
>JAYVNR010000263.1:0-3285 GCA_043758305.1 Pedobacter sp.
GATACTAACCTGTATTATCTGCGCCTGATGCAGGAAATGGCTTCCCTTTTGGGAGAATATCGCGAAGAAAATTCAACATTGCTTATCAGCGATGCACAAAATTTGCTGCGTGGCATAACTGGCGATGACAATGGAAACCCGTCGTTTATTTGGGAAAAAATGGGCAGCCGCTACCGGCACTTTCTTTTTGATGAATTTCAGGATACCTCATCATTTCAGTGGCAAAACTTTCTACCGCTTTTGCAAAATGCAATTGCAGAAGCAAACGGAAAACTAATTGACCATTTAATAGTTGGCGATGTAAAACAGTCAATTTATCGCTGGCGCAATGGCGACTGGCGAATTTTACATACGCATGCAAAAAAGCATATTGGCGAAGCTTTTGTGGATGATGATGATCTTTTAGAGAATTATCGCAGCACCGCCAACATTATAGATTTTAATAATTTCTTGTTCAGGCATTCGCCCACGCTATTGCAGGATCACCTCAATGCCAAAATTATTGAGGAGGGCGGCGCCGAGCTTTTTGAAAGCTGGTGGCAAAAAGAGGGCCATGATAAAGCTATTCAAAAGGCTTATGGGGAACGCGATCAGCAAAAAGCCAAGGCTACTTTGTCAGGAGGGACCATCCAGGCAAGCTTTATCCCGGTGGAAAATAATAATCACCGTGCATCTCAAATAAAAGAAGAGGCTTTAAGCCGAATGGCAAATACGCTTAATGGGTGGATTTGCGAAGGCCGTTATACTGCCGGGCAGGTTTGCATATTGGTGCGCAGCAATCGTGAAGCCAGGGAAGTAATAGAGTTTCTATTACAGCATCAGCAGGATTGCAATAAAAATGACCCGGCTTATAAAGCTTACGAAGTGCTATCCGGCGAGGCCTTGATGATTGCGAATAATTCCGGCATACGGCTCCTCCTCAATACCTTATATGCCATGGCGGGCCATAAAAACGAGATTTCAACTTTTAAAGCTGCATGCCTGCAATTGTACAATAGCCAGCATCAAAAAGCCGTGAGCCCGGAGCAATGGATAAAGTTAAGTGCAACAGAACCTCAAAATTTACACGGGTATTTGCCAAATCAGCTTTGCGATAATTGGTTTTCGTGGCAACAGCTTCCCCTTCCCGAGCTTGTGGAGCAATTGATTGGCGCTTACGGGCTGAACAATTTACAATTGCATATCCCGTATTTAATAGCTTTTCGCGATTTGATAGGCATCTTTTCCAAACAAGGCGAGCGGGGAATCTCGGGATTTTTGGAATGGTGGGAAGATGAAGGCAACGGAAAAGCGCTCCCATCTTCCGAGCAAAGCGATGCGGTACAGGTAATTACTATCCATAAATCTAAAGGGCTTGCTTTTGATGTGGTAATGATGCCTTTCTGCAGTTGGGATTTGAACGGGAAATCCGATAGTATTTTCTGGGTCGATACCGAAAATACGCCTTACTCCATGTTAAACCGCGTGCCTGTTAAATACAATAATAAGCTTGGCAAGTCTGCATTTTACAAAGCCTATTTTGAAGAGCTTTTGTTCAACTATATGGATGCGCTGAATATGCTTTATGTTGCTGTTACGCGTACCCGGAAGCATTTATACATTACTGCGCCCGGATATGGGGCTAAAGAAGATGCTTTTACTTTAGCCGGAGACTTGATATTTAAATCCTTACAGCTCCATACTGCGGAGATAAATGCTGAATTTGCTAATGGCGAGTTGCTCATTGAAGAGGAAGTAGCGCAAAAACCTGTAACAAAAGTTCATGCCGATGAGCGTTTTACAGAAAAAGCATGGTCCTTTTCTTCCTACCCGCTATCAAACCGGTTGAGCGAAGCGCTTACAGACCGTAAAGTTTATGAGCAGCTGGATTTGTTAAGCAGCAATTCTCAACAAAAGCGAGGCCTTATTTTACATGAACTTTTAGCAAGGGCATCTACTATCTCTAATCTCGATGCAGTGCTTAAGGAAATGATAACTGAAGGCTGGCTTAGAAGCACAGAAGAGCATGATATTTTAGAACTGGCACAGAGCGTGCTGCTCCAGCCTGATCTGAAAGCCTTGCTCGAAATCCCATCGCAGAAATTTAATGAACAAACAATCATCAGCAGCAAAGGCGAAAGCTACAGGCCAGATAAGGTGCTGGTGGGCGAAAGCCAGGTGGTGATAATAGACTTTAAATTTACCGGCGAGCCCAAGCCGCAACATTATAAACAGGTTGAAGAATACAGGGATTTATTAGCCGAGATGGGCTATAAAAGTATAAGCGGATACTTGTATTATGGGTATTTGAAAGAGTTGAAGGCGGTGTAGGTCCTTAAAGCGATTTGTTCTTTTGAGGGCTTCTCAGGCTGAGGCGCTTTGTCATCCTGAGGCACGAAGGATCTTTATCTTACAACGGGGCCGGAAGGACAGCCGCCTCATCAGTATTTTGCGATAAAGCGAGATTTGCTTCTATTAAAAGCCACGTAACATGAGAGATCCTGAATTTAAAAAGATGAGAGATCAGGGTCCTATATGTTAAACAATCAGAAGAGGATTGTAAGTACAATTAATGGACGAACCAGAAACGGCCGGAAAGCTAAGAAGCAGTTCGCTTCACACCTTACATTGTGATTGTTCAAAAGTGTTTGCAATTGCTCAAAAAGCAAATTTCTGATCATCCTTTTTGATAGCCCCGTTGAACTGGGCAATAACGGTAGAGGGGAATACTAACAAATCGGGCAGCAGGGAGGGCGATGGGGTTTACAGGAAGAAGCGCCTGTTAAGCACAATTTACCAGGTATCTGACTGGATTAGTAAATGAAGATTAAGGAGAATGGACAACAAATTATGGGATAAAAAAATGCCTGCTTAACAGGCATTTTTACTATATGGCTGTATTTTTTATTCTTTTATCAGTTTGAAGGTATATACTTTCGCAGAAGGGCTAAGGTGCTATGAAAATTTGGCCGTAAGCGGAAGAGCGTAGTAAATATAGCCTCGTTTGTCCTTAATTAGTTGGGCGTGGCGGCAGCAATGTGCCTCCTTCGGCCAATATCTTCATGTTTTGCAGCCAACCAGTAAATTGTGTTTTTCTTCGGGCTAAATCCGCCTGCCGGGCGGCATCATCTGCCAGCATTGAGTTGTCAAAAACCAAATTATATACAAGCTTGCTTTTTCTTTTGCTTATAGGCCTGGCTTCAAGCGTTCCATGATACAGGTTATAAGGCCTGCCTTCACGTACCGGCTGAGTGTAGGTGTACGATAATTCTGTTTTGCCAACAAGTATTTCATTGCCTACCGAGC
>JAYVNR010000264.1:0-3261 GCA_043758305.1 Pedobacter sp.
TATTTTGGATCCTGTAGCAAAGCAAAAGAGTATTTCAAAAGTAGCAGTGGCTCTCAATAAATGTTACAAAACCACCTAAGCCCCTGTGTCGCTGAATAGCGTTTGAAAAAAGCCCCAGTCTCTATTGACCGGGGCTTTTGCATTTTATGTTGAGTGATTTTTAATTCGGGGGCTTTCGGCAATACGACATAATGTTGTGCGTTCGTGTTTTTTACTTTGTATTCTCCCTTTTTGTTACAAGTGTATATCCCTTGTGATTATAAAAGTGTTGTTCAAATTCATGTCCATTTTCACAATTAAAAGCTAGAGTTACTGCAAGTCGCTTTTCAGTGTCTGTACCTTCTGTTGTTTCGACGTTTGTCAAATGTATATATTCAAAATTGCAAATTGGACAATGTAAATGCAAGTCGTCTGTACCTTTTACAAATTCTGTTTTTTTTAGGTTCCTTGTTACTTTTGTTTTATTATTTTTCTGATGGTATTAGATATTATTTTTTTCTTCTACTGCCAGTTTTTGTTTATCAATGCGAAATATGCTAAGTACTGAATAAACGAATCCCCAAAATATAAGAAATGTTATTACTTGTGTCAGTAACCCAAGTAGAAATGAATCTCGTTCTGAAAATAAAATTATTTCTAACAAAAAAGATGTCGGCATAAAAAAATAAAATAAGAAATTAGAAAAAGCATTTGTCATGTTAAACTCTGTCCAATAAGTTAAACCGTAGATTGTACCAATTCCAACATAGACTATTGAAACAATAAAAGATAAGCGTTTATTTGACATTCTCTTTTTGGTGCTTGAATTTTTCATGGGTTTTATAAATTTCATTCAAGTCGTATCCATTTTACCAACCCCGTCATTGGCACTATTTAATTGTCAGGTAATTTTGCGGTAGCAGTTCGTGTATCCTGTTAATCTTATAGTCTTTTATGTTGGATAAGATTTCGGTCAGCCATTGTATAGGTTCAATGTTGTGTAGTTTGCAGGTAGCAAATAAGCTGTAGAGCATAGCGCTTCGCTGGGCGGCTTCGTGGCTTCCCGCAAAAAGCCAGTTGCGTCTGCCAATTGCAATAGGTCTAATACTATTTTCCACCAGGTTATTATCTATTGGTAAAAATCCTTCTTGGGTATATACATTCAATTTTTGCCAGCGCTTTAAAGTGTATTGCAATGCTATGGCCAATGGGCTGGAGGATAATGATGTAAGGAGTTGTGATTTTATTACCTCATGTATTTTGGTGAGTATTGGAACCGATTGATCCTGGCGCTGCTGCTTTATCTGTGCGAAGGACAAATTATTTTCTCTACAATATTTTTCTACTTCATACAGTTGTGCAATAAGGCTTAGTACTTCGCCCGCCCTTGCATTATCAAAACTTTGCGCATCAATAAATTTGCGGCGGGCATGGGCCCAACAGTTTGACACCGTTATATCATCGGTATTTTCAAACTGCGTGTAGGCACTATAGCCATCAACATGGATATGTCCTTTATAGTTGCCCAGCATGTCTTTGGGGCATTGCCCATCTCTGCCTGGCTGGTAGTTAAACATCACTAATTTATTGGACGTATTGTAGTACACCCAATAGTACCCTTGATGGGTGGTACCTTTTTTTGATTTATCTATTACTTTTAAGGGGGTTTCATCTATGCCCAGCGATACGGTGTTTAATACTTCCCGCCGATGGGCCTGATACAAGGGCTCTATTAAATTTCCTAACTGTTTGAGCCAGCCACAAACCGTGCTGGCATCCACAATTACTTTTTGTCGCAGAAAGATTTGTAATATTCTATGTATGGGTAAATGATCTACAAATTTGCTTACCATTAAATGTGCCAGTAAAGAGGAGCCTGCAATACATTTATCAATTGGCATCGAGGGTAATACTGCGATGACTCTTTTTGCCTGAGTGCCTTCTTCAGTGGATTTTATATATTCCGGACGAACATATTTTTTTACAAATAATTCACCTTGTTTGTATTCCAATACCTCTGTTATTTCTTCGCCTACCGCAGTTAAGCCTGTTATATCTTCTGTTGGCTCAAGTATGATTTCTTCTCTGCGCAGATGCGATGGCAATGGATTACGACCCTTATGATTGGGTCTTATAGTGGTAGTTTTGGTGGTTACTATTTTTTCCTGCGTCGTTACTATTACATCTGCTAACTTTTCTTGTGGAAATAAATCAACTTGCAGGTTGTTGCTGTTGGGAGTAAATTTTTCTTGTTTACCACCAAATATAAATTTACGAACTTCAACAATCTGAAGTTTTAATAAATTGATTTGGATATCCTTTTGTTCATCCCGCTTTTCCAGCTCGGCTATCCTGATTTGGGCTTGTTGATACAAGCTTTTATAATCGATGTATGGTGTAATTAGGCTGATGTTCCGATGTGTGCAATTACTATACCATTATTAGTTTTTATGTCAATAAAACGCAGCAATGACGCCACTTTTACGCTATAATAGAAAATCTTTTTTTATGCCTGACAGAATGCAATAGTATGCCCTGTAAAATAAGTTGTAATTGTAAATGAGATAGCAAAATGTCATTTGTTTGCTGTGCATTGGCAGGCTGTTCAAAGCAACCTTTTTCTAATCTTTTTTCATAGAGGGCAAAGCCATCTTTATCCCATTGCAACAGTTTAATTTTGTTATGCCGCCTATTTAAAAAAATAAATACATCGCCGCTTAAAATATCCCTTTTCATCTCGTTGGTAACAATACCACAGAGTCCGTAACATCCTTTTCGCATGTCAACTTTTTTTCCATAAAAATAATAGCGCACACCGGAGCTTAAGTACAACATACTAACTCAATAATTGCTTTATATAATCGGCTGGTACAAGATTTTCAAAACAAATCTTTACTCCATTGATTAAACTTATTTCTATGCGGCTAGTTTGCTCAATAGGTTCAATCCGTAAAAATGAGCCAATACTTTTATTTGCTGGAGCCTGTAATTTATTTAACCAATAATAATAAGTGGAGGATTTAATATTTTGCTCCAGGCAATATTGCCTTACTTGCATTCCGCTTGTACTACACTGGGCTACATGCTGTTCCATGACTAGTCTTTTGCTTTGGTCTTGTCTTTTCATCAAGCAAAGCTCTGAAAGCTGGCGTGAAATTTATACAAGGGGTTGGTAAAATGGATACGGCTATACGACATAATGTTGCCTGCCGTTATATTGTCAAGAACTTTAAATTATTTTTTGTTTTTTGAAATGATGCTTAACGCCAACTCCTTTGTTAT
>JAYVNR010000265.1:0-3259 GCA_043758305.1 Pedobacter sp.
GTTTCAATATCATTCTGTTGGGCCATTTCTATAATTTCTGCTACTTCAGCGAAATGCTGCTCTGGTGTTTTTTTAAGCTGATGCGTAAGATGGTTCAACGAACCTTTGGTTAACAGGTTTTGCACTTTTACCCCGGCGCTAACCATCCATTGAATAGAAATGCCGTTATCAACAAAAGACAGGACTTCAATTTGGCGTGCATAGCCATTTGCTCTTGCCCATTCCATAATCGCTTCCACAGACAGGAACTCACCTTCGGAAACCCTTGCAGAAGCAATTTCTACCCGGTCAACATTAAGCTCTTCCAATAACAATTGTGCTATAGTAAGCTTCTCGGATGTAGAAAAAGATACGCCAGAGGTTTGTTCCCCATCACGCAGGGTGGTATCCATTATTTCAATTTTCCTTCTTTGCATGTGCTGGGATTTAAAATTATAGCGGCAAATGTTCAGCAAATTCCGTTATTTCTGCCTTAATGTTCTGGAGATAATCTATATCGTCAAAGCCATTTATCATATTGTCTTTTTTGTAGCTGCTGATATCGAACGTCTCTTTTTCGCCAGTTGATAGCAAAGTAATTGATTGTTCTGGAAGGTTTATTTCAAGCTCCGTTTGCGGATCAGCGTGGATTGCAGTGAATATTTTTTCAGCAAATTCGGCACTTACCTGTACCGGAAGCACGCCGATATTAAGGCAGTTGTTCCGGAAGATATCGGCAAAAAAGCTTGACACCACACACCTGAAACCATAATCGTAAATCGCCCAGGCAGCGTGTTCACGCGATGAGCCCGAACCGAAGTTTTTTCCTCCAACAAGTATTTTACCGCTGTAGATCGGGTTGTTGAGCACGAAATCCGCCTTCGGGGTATTGTCGGGGTTATAGCGCCAATCGCGGAATAAGTTATCGCCAAAGCCCACACGCTCGGTTGCTTTTAGAAAACGGGCAGGTATCAATTGGTCTGTGTCTACATTCTCTATAGGGAGCGGTACTGCAGTGCTTTTTAGTATTGTAAATTTATCGTAAGCCATGTTTTTTGTCATTCTGAGCAGAGCGAAGAATCTGCTCTAACTTGATTAATTATTCTTTGTTTTCTTTATGCTTTGTCATTTAGTCGAAGGAAAATCTTACCTGTTGCTGAGAGATTCTTCACTGCTTGCCGTACCGTTCAGGCGGGCGTTCAGAATGACAAACAAGTTGTTAAGCCAATTCTCCCTCCTCAATCAAAGTCCTTGGGTCTGTAACCACACCAGTTACTGCTGCTGCTGCTGCAACCAACGGACTGGCTAGCATAGTCCTTGATCCTGGCCCTTGCCTTCCTTCAAAATTGCGGTTGGATGTGCTAACTGCGTATTTTCCCGCAGGTATTTTATCATCGTTCATCGCCAAACATGCAGAGCAGCCCGGTTGGCGTAGCACAAATCCCGCCTCGTTAAAAATATCAAGCAAGCCCTCCTCTTTTATTTGCGCTTCTACAATGTGCGATCCGGGAACAAGCCAGGCTGTAACGTTTTCGGCTTTATTCCTGCCCTTTACAATAGAGGCAAACGCCCTGAAATCTTCAATACGGCCATTGGTGCAGCTTCCGATAAAAACATAATCTACTGGTTTGCCAAGCATGCTATCACCTTCGTGGAAGCCCATGTAATTCAAAGATTTACCGTAAGTGGCAACACCTCCCTCAACATCTTCTGCATCGGGGATGTTGTTAGAAATGCCCATGCCCATGCCAGGGTTTGTTCCGTAGGTGATCATGGGCTCAATAGTCGAACCATCAAATGTCAGCTCTTGGTCGAACGTAGCGCCGTCTTCTGTTTTTAACGTCTGGTAGTACGCCAAAGCTTTTTCCCATGCTTCGCCTTTTGGTGAAAACTCGCGACCTTTAACATAGTTGATAGTGGTTTCATCAGGTGCGATCATGCCACCACGTGCGCCCATCTCAATGCTCAGGTTACAAACTGTCATCCGGCCTTCCATGGTCATATTTTCAAAAACTTCGCCGGCATATTCAACAAAATATCCGGTTGCGCCAGAAGTTGTAAGTTTTGATATAATGAACAATGCAACATCTTTTGGCGTAACGCCTCTGCTCAATTTTCCGGTTACGTTGATGCGCATTTGCTTGGGCTTGGGCTGCATGATGCATTGTGAAGCCAAAACCATCTCTACTTCTGAGGTTCCGATACCAAAAGCTATGGCTCCAAAAGCACCGTGGGTAGATGTGTGAGAATCGCCGCAAACGATGGTTGCGCCTGGCTGAGTAATGCCGTACTCCGGACCAACTACATGCACAATCCCATTTTTTTGATGCCCTAAGCCCCAGTGGCTAATGCCATACTCGTTGGAGTTTGATTCTAAGGCCTTTAGCTGGTTTGCAGAAAGCGGATCGGCAACCGGCAAGTGCTGGTTGATGGTTGGCGTATTATGGTCTGCGGTTGCAAAAGTGCGCTCTGGATACAGAACTTTAATGCCACGGCTTTTTAAACCTAAAAAGGCAACTGGGCTTGTTACTTCGTGAATCAAATGGCGGTCGATGAAAAGCACATCTGGCCCGCCTTCTATGCTGCGCACTACGTGCGAATCCCACACTTTGTCAAATAATGTTTTGCTCATATTTTTTATTTTTCAGTACTGAGTATTTAGTAGTTAGTATTAAGATAAAGCGCCTAAGCCTTAGCACCTTATTGCTGTTTATCCGTGTATATGTGTTTGCCGGTCAGTCTAAATACTATTTACTAACTACTTTATACTATTCTGTTTACACAAATTTATTCAGCGCATCTAAATACGCATTGGCCGAAGCCCGCACTATATCGGTGCTGAAGCCGTAGCCCATGTATGATTTATCATCATAGCTCACCCGCATATCAACTTTGCTCACATCTTCGCTGCCGCCATGCATAGCGTGAATATTAAATTCTTTAATTTCTGCGCTGCGACCTAAAATGCTGTCTATAGCTTTTATTGTAGCATCTACAGGCCCATTTCCGGATGCTGTAGCTTGTTCTTCTTTCCCTTTAAAATTTATACTTACAAATGCTTCAGGGCTTTTTTCATTGCCGCAGGTTACATTTAGGCAATTGATGGTAAGCCCGTTTTTAAAATTTGTTTGGGTTTCGGCACCCATCAACAACAGGATATCATCGTCTTTTAACTCTTTTTTAGAATCGGCCAGCACTAAAAAGCGTTCATAAACATGGTCGAGGTCAATGCGGTCTATGCTATATCCAAGGCGTTCTAAGTGGTGCTTTAAAGCGTGGC
>JAYVNR010000266.1:0-10080 GCA_043758305.1 Pedobacter sp.
TAACTTCTATATATGTGCAACTAATTTGCTCCAATACCGCCAACGGTAGCTGGCTTTGTGCAACATTTTACTACATTCCCTAAATCTACTGATTTCCTCCAAAAGCTCAAACCTTCAATTTTTTACACTCCCCCAACCATCTGCTTTTCCATTCTTTCCTAAATTTGCCTTCATGTCAGAAGACCTGAAAATCATCGAATCCACCAAAGAAGAACAGTACCAATCTCTCATCCCGCAAATAAAGGCATTGATAGAAGGCGAGCAGGATTTATACGCCAACCTCGCCAACATCAGCGCAGCCTTAAAAGAGCAGTTTGGCTTTTTTTGGGTGGGCTTTTACCTGGTTAAATCCTTCGACTCCGCTCAGGATGAGGAGCTGGTGCTTGGGCCTTTCCAGGGGCCGGTTGCTTGTACACGCATACAGAAGGGCAGGGGAGTTTGCGGCGCATCGTGGCAGCAGGAAAAAACAATCATCGTTCCCGATGTGGTTGCTTTTCCCGGGCATATTGCCTGCAGCTCATTTTCTAAGTCGGAAATTGTAGTCCCAATATTCAAAAATTCAGAAGTGATGGGTGTTCTAGATGTGGACAGTTCTGAATTAAATCAATTTGATGCAACCGACCAGCAATACCTCGAAAAACTGATGGAAGTGCTTGTTCAAACCATTGGCGAAAATCCGGGTTTTTAATCCATGCAAAAACCTTCCGGCAGCAAAATCCCGCTTAGTTTTTTTCAGCATGAAGATGTGGTGCAAATTTCTCGTGACTTGCTTGGCAAAAAACTATTTACGCTTATTGACGGGCAGCTTTGCGGAGGGATTATTGTAGAAACAGAAGCATACCGAGGACCTGAAGATCGTGGTTCGCACGCCTACAACGGCAAGCGCACGCCACGCAACGAGATGATGTACGGCCAGGGCGGACTGGTGTACATGTACATTTGTTACGGCATACACGATATGCTGAACATAGTTACCGGAGCGGAAGGAACATCGCATGCACTGCTTATCCGTGCAATAGAGCCAACTGTAGGCATAGAAACCATGCGCATTAGAAGGAATGTGTTTGATAAAGATACCCGGCTGTGCCAGGGACCAGGCGCATTGGCCAAAGCTATGGGCTTAACAAAATTGCACAATGGCATCCCAATTACTAGTGAACAAATCTGGATTGAAGAATTTGATATCAGGTATGGGGAAGAAGAGATAGTGGCTGCCCCGCGTGTCGGCATGAACTTCGACGGACCGTATAAAACTATTCCATGGCGGTTTTATGTAAAAGGGAATAAATTTGTAAGCAAGCCAAACAGGTAGCTACATTTCAAACTGCAGGCCGCTCAAGTACTTATAAAGCCCATCTTCGTTTTGCAATAGCTGTGCATGAGTGCCTGTTTCTATAACTTTTCCCTTCTCCAGCACTACAATTTTATCTGCTTCGCGTATAGTGGACAGGCGATGGGCAATAATAATGGAAGTACGGTTTTTCATCAATTCTTCCAGCGCTTCCTGTACCAGCCTCTCAGATTCTGAATCTAAAGAAGAAGTTGCTTCGTCCAGAATCAATATTGCCGGGTCCTTCAACAAAGCTCGGGCAATAGCCACACGCTGGCGCTGTCCGCCACTAAGTTTTACGCCACGCTCGCCAACTATGGTATTATACCCTTCGGGAAACCCGGAAATAAAGTCGTGCGCATTTGCACGTTTGGCTGCCGAAATAATATCTTCTTCGGGAGCGCTTAATTTTCCGTAGGCAATATTTTCGCGGATGCTGCCCCCAAAAAGCAAAACATCTTGCGGCACAATTGCAATCTGGTTGCGTATGTCTGTTAATGAAAAGGACGAAGAGGGTTTGCCATCATACAATATATCGCCTTGTTGGGCATCGTAAAACTTTAAGATCATGGAGGCTATAGTAGATTTTCCTGCACCGCTTGGCCCTACAATAGCTACTTTTTCGCCCGCTTTTGCATAAAATGAAACGCCGTTCAATACTGTAACTTCCTTTCGGGAAGGATAAGCAAAAACTACGTTTTCAAAAGCTAAATCACCTTTTAATAAAATCTTGGTGCTGTTTTCCTTGTGATTCATAGAAATTGGCTCGCTGGTTTCGCCCAAAATTTCCAATACCCTTTCGCTGGAGCCTATAATGCGCTGAACGTTAGCAAACTGCTCCGGGAAACTTCCCATTGCCGAAGCCACGAAGGTGGAAAATAATATAAAGGTAAACATGCTGCCAACGGTTAGTTCGCCGGTTTGCACCAGGTGCGAGCCGTACCAAACTACCGCCACAATTGCCCCAAATATGCAGAACACAATAAACGAACCGAAGGCGCCCCTGAATTTGGCGCTCCTCATGGCAATGCCTACCACTTCCCTGATGCTTTTATTATACCGGTTTACCTCAAACGCTTCATTGACAAACGCTTTTACATTGCTTATGCCCTGCAACGTTTCTTCCACCACAACATTAGATTCGGCTAATTTATCTTGCGCCTGCCGGGATAGCTTGCGAATAAATCTGCCAAAAACAATTGCTATGGGTATCAGTATGGGCAAAATAGCCAGCAGCATTAGCGTTAATTTTCCAGAAACAATAGAAAGGCAAATCACACCGCCTATCATCAGGATAATCTGCCTGATCATTTCCGGAAGGGTGGCGGTTATAGAATCTTGTATTTGCGACAAATCTGATGATAGGCGGCTGTTCAGTTCGCCAACCCGCCTTTGCGAAAAGAAATTCATTGGCATGGTTACCAGCTTGAAGTAGGTATCACGACGTATATCTGCCAGCGATTTTTCTGCCACTTCAATAAACCAGTTAATCCGGAAAAAGGAAAAAATAGATGTAATGAAAAGGGCAAAAAGCAGGGTCAGGGCTACCTGATTGATATCTGTAGGTAAAATTTGCAGGTACTTGCCGGGCAACATGCTGCTTGTAGAAGGCAGGGTTTTATTCCCGGAATCAACAAGCCGACCAATGAGGAGCGGGAATAAAAACGAACTTAAGCTGGATAATATTAAAAATAGAAATGCTAAAAAGAACCTGGTTTTATAAGGCTTTAGATAACTCAAAAGCTTTAAAACATTTTTTAAGCCTTGTTTGCTGAATTTTGCTTTTGGCGGTTTTTCTGCTATTGAACTACCGCTGTTTAATGATGAACGTGCCATGGGAACACAAAAATACATCTAATTTACAGATGGGAATGGTAGGGAACTGAGAATTAACCCTTATTTGGTGTTTTTGCGGTAGCCATCCAACAATAAGCCCAAGCCAGTCAACCCTAGCACAAAAATGAAAATTGAAAACCGGTATTTTTGTTGTCGCCATTCTTCTGCCAGAGCCTTGAGCATTTGTGTTTGGGCGGCAAGTTTTAAATTTCTCTTTTTAATGCTGTCAACAGCGTTCTGATTGTCTTTTAAACGATTTTCTGCCTCGCTTGCTTTATTTTCTACCTGAGTTTTTTCTAAATCTTTGTAGCCTAATAAAGTTTTAGTTTCACGCAGGATAATGTTATCTGTTTCAACAATATCTGTAAGGATATCTACAGATTGCTGCACATCTTTTTTGGTTTTGCTGCCAAAAATGCCGCTCTTATGCGATAAGCTGCTTTGATACTGGTCGAATTTTGCCTTGCGCTCGCTAAGCAGCCTACTAATCTTTTTGCTTTGCGCATTATATTCAGGGTTGCTCCTTTGCGGGTAAGAGGATATGGAGTGCAGCAGCAGGGCCATTAAAAAAAAATGTTTCATCTCAAAATATTGCCCAAACATCATACCGATATGCCCGGGTAAAATTCAATCCGTACAATATCGCCCAGGTGCAGCCCCAGCAGGCCACTGGCATTGCCTTTATTTATGGCAATTTCCAGATGGTTGCTAATCCCGAAAAGGCATAGTTTTTCGCCTTCCGGAACCTCGTTATAGTGCCAGCTTAACTGGGAGATGGATTCGTTTTTGCGGAAGAAAAGCGTAAAATCGCGATTGCGCTGTATTTTGCTAAAGAGGTCTTTGGTAATATTGGTAATTGCATTCTGGAAGGAATCGATATAGATAACGCTTCCGCGGATCATATCCCTCTCGATAACCGGTTGCAGATGTACCTTTTCCTCAAGTTTGGAAACTGGGATGCCTATCTCTTTAAGCTTGCCGCCTTTAGCAAGGTGCGAGGCTGCTTTGGCAAAAATATCGGTTAGAGGGAAGTGCAGGAATTTGAGGTCCTGCATAATGTTCAGCTCTACAATCTCATCAGGAAGCTCATCAAACAGGAGCGAGAATATGCCATTGTCTGATCCCACAAAATAATGCCCTTTGTATTTTAAGGCGAGGTAGCGGGTATCCTCATTAAACACCGAGTCTATGCCAATGAGGTGCACGCTCCCTTTTGGAAAATAGGGATACGCATTTTTGAGCACAAACGCTGCCTGTGGAATATTAAAGGCGGTAATATCGTGTGTTATGTCAATCAGGTTTGCATTTGGGAGCAGGCACAGGATGCTTCCTTTAAGCGCAGACTGGTAAAAATCCTTGTAGCCAAGATCTGTTGTAAGAGTTATAATTGGCA
Source organism: Pedobacter sp. (assembly GCA_043758305.1). GTDB lineage: Bacteria > Bacteroidota > Bacteroidia > Sphingobacteriales > Sphingobacteriaceae > JAQSWM01. The sequence continues at coordinate 4,560 of JAYVNR010000266.1, forward strand.
TTTAAATATTAAATATTTATTGTTAATCTTGCCTAAGGGAATGCCCGTACAAATATTGAATATTAATCGCACAAAAACACCAGGAACTAAAAAAACAGCATCTTGAACGAATTAAAACTCAACCTTGAAAACATAAATCCCCTTGTGCTCTGGGGATCTAACAATGAGCATTTTGAAATACTAAGAAAATACTATCCTAAGTTAAAAATAGTTGCCCGGGGCAGCGATGTTAAGGTTTTGGGCGATGAAACGGAAATAACATCTTTTAGCCTGAAGTTTGTTGAAATAATTGGGCACCTTGAAAAATTTCAATCCATTACTGCCAACGACCTGGAATATATTTTAGGTTCCAAACCAGTTGCAGTGCCTGCCGGTGAGCCCCAACCAGAAAAGTCAAATGCAGGGGGAGAAGCCATCGTTTTTGGGCCAAATGGCATTGTGGTCAAAGCCCGCACCGCAAACCAGCGCAAAATGGTTGAGAGCATCAATAAAAACGACATTATTTTTGCTATCGGCCCGGCTGGCACAGGTAAAACCTACACTGCTGTAGCTTTAGCGGTAAGGGCATTGAAAAACAAAGAAATTAAGCGCATTATTTTGACCAGGCCAGCGGTTGAGGCAGGGGAAAACCTGGGCTTCCTTCCGGGAGATTTGAAGGAGAAGATCGATCCTTATCTGCGCCCGCTTTATGACGCTTTGGATGATATGATCCCGGCAGAAAAACTTAAATTATATTTAGAGAACCGTACTATAGAAATTGCCCCGCTTGCTTTTATGCGTGGCCGCACGTTAGATAACTGTTTTGTGATTTTAGATGAAGCTCAAAACTCTACAGACATGCAACTGAAAATGTTCCTCACCCGCATGGGCCCAACGGCAAAATTTATAGTAACAGGTGATGTAACGCAAATAGATTTGCCCAAAAAACAGCAATCGGGCTTATTTACCGCACTGCGCATTTTAGCCGACATTAAGGGAATAGATATTATTTACCTTACCGGTGAAGATGTTGTTCGCCATAAACTTGTCAAAAATATTTTAAGGGCTTACGGAGATATACAGTGATGGGATGTGAGATGTTAGATATGGGATTTGAGACTAGTGTTCAAGCTTTATACCTTATGCCTTATACCTTATACCTCAAAAAATGGCTATAAAAGAAACTCAATTCCTTCTGCCAGGGCAAACCAGCTTTTACAAAGGCAAAGTACGCGATGTTTACACTATCGGAGATAAATTTCTGGTGATGGTTGTTACCGATAGGATATCTGCTTTTGATGTGGTGCTTCCGGAAGCTATACCATACAAGGGACAGGTGCTGAACCAGATAGCAGCCAAGTTTTTGAATGCTACGCAGGATATTGTAGAAAACTGGTTGATAGATGTGCCAGACCCCAATGTTGCCATAGGCAAAATATGCGAGCCATTTAAAGTTGAAATGGTTATCCGCGGTTATTTGGCGGGGCACGCCTGGCGGGAGTACAATGCTGGTAGGAGAGAGGTGTGCGGAGTGGCGCTGCCCGATGGGCTAAAGGAAAATGACAAGCTCCCTCAACCCATTATCACCCCGACCACCAAAGCAGCAATAGGGCATGATGAAGATATTTCGAGGGAAGAAATCCTGAGCCGCAACATTGTAGCCGAATCTGATTATGCACAATTAGAAGAATATACCAGGCAATTGTTCATCCGGGGCACTGAAATGGCTTTAGAGAGAGGGCTTATTTTGGTAGACACCAAATACGAATTTGGCAAAGCCAATGGTAAAATTATATTGATTGATGAAATACATACTCCGGACTCGTCACGTTATTTTTACCAGGAAGGATATGAAGACCTGCAAAACCGCAATGAGCCTCAGCACCAGCTATCTAAAGAGTTTGTAAGAAAGTGGCTTATCGACAATTCGTTTCAGGGAAAAGAGAGCCAGGTTGTGCCTGCCATGAGCCCCAATGTAGTACAGTCTATTTCTGAGCGATATGTAGAATTATATGAGCATATAACAGGTGAGAGATTTGTAAAGAGCAACGAAGGAAACATTTTGCAGCGTGTAGAGAATAATATTGTGGAATCCTTGAACCGTTTGAATTAAACAGAAAATTTTTCTAATATTGTGATAACTATACTAAATAGAATAGTAGCATGAAATTTACAGTTGACAAGCACGAAAAATATTTATTGATCAAGCTCAATGAGTCAAAACTTAATAGCCTCATTTCTCCTCAGCTAAAGTCAGAGTTGATCCTTATCAATACAGAAGGCCAACGAAATATAATTATTGATTTATCTGCTGTAAAATATTCAGATTCTTCGGGTTTGAGCAGTTTGCTTGTGGGCCACCGTATTTGTAAAAATTCTGGGGGGACGTTTATAATTACTGGCCTTAATGAAAATACTTCACGGCTCATTACCATTTCTCAACTGGATAATGTGCTTACCATCGTTCAAAACGTAGAAGAAGCCATAGACTTGATTTTTATGGAAGAGATTGAGAAAGAACTAAAAAAGGAAGTTAAATAAGCTTCCGGTTATTTAAGCCAATCTCTTCTTTATTGCTGATACTCCATGACGTTCGAGGTAACTATTTTGGGCAGCAGCTCGGCAACGCCAATCTTTAACCGAAACCCCAGCGCACAGCTGCTAAATGTAAACGAACATTTTTATTTAATAGATTGTGGCGAAGGCACACAATTGCAGTTGTTAAGATATGGCTTAAAAGCTCAGCGCATAAACCATATTTTTATTAGCCACCTTCACGGCGATCATTACCTCGGCCTTATAGGGCTGCTTTCTTCACTTCACCTAAATGGCCGTACAAAAGCTATGCACCTGTTTGCCCCGGCAGCATTGCTTGAAATTATAGAAGTACAGTTTAAATATTCAGAAACTGAGCTGCGATATCCGCTGATATTTCATCCCACTAATGCTGAAAAAAGCCAACAGATATTTGAGAATAGTGATCTAAAGGTTGAAACCATTATCCTCAACCATAGGATACCTTGCACGGGGTTTAAATTTGTGCAAAAAAAACGTTTGCGCAAGGCGATTAAAGAGAAAATCGAAGAATTCAATATACCTGCAAATGCTATCCCAAATTTAAAGAGAGGACTAGATTATACCGATGCACAGGGCAAGGTATTTAAAGCTGCGGATTTAACAAGAGAAGCTGAAGAGCCGAGATCATACGCTTATTGCTCTGATACTATTTGCAGCTGGAATTATCTGGAAAATATAATGGGAGTGGATACCCTCTACCACGAAGCCACCTTTATGAACGACATGTTAGAGCGGGCTTCTGAAACCTTTCATACTACAGCATTGCAAGCTGGAGAAATTGCGAAGAAAGCTGGGGCAAAGCAATTGATAATAGGCCATTTTTCTGCCCGTTACCGCGATTTAATACCTCTTTTGGAAGAAAGCCGGACACTTTTTACCAATACCCAGTTGGCTATAGAAGGCCAAACATTCAGCCTCTAATCTTTCTTCCCGCCAAAAACAGAAAAACTTACGTAGCGTTTAGGGTTGGCTTTCAGGTCGAGCATCAGATTATTTAGGTTTGCTGCAGAACTATTGAGGTTATCGTAAAGTTTATTGTCGTTAAGCAAAAGCCCCAGCGAGCCCTGGCCATTATTCACTTTGGTTATAGTTGCCTGTAAATCAGCGATCGCTTTATTGGCATTAGCCATAGTCTGAGCAAAATTAGCTTTTGCAGCTTCATCTGTCACCTTATTTATGTTGTTCATAATAGAGGTGATTTTTGCATTATTATTTTTAAAATTAGCTGAGATGGATTCCAGATTGCCCATTATGGCTGCTATACGGCTGCTTTGCGAGCCTACAAGCCCGTCAACTTTTTTGGTAGTGCCTTCCAGTGTTTTCATGGTATGAGCAATGCTTGCAAAGCTGCTGTTAAAGTTTTTCTGAAATTCGGGGCTAAGCGTGGCATTCATCGACGTAAGGATTGTATCAAGCCTACCTATCATTTGTTCGGCTTTCTTTTGCAAAGGCTGAACCTGTTCTATCAGGTTTTTTTGCATGTTAGCATTCAACGTATCGCCATCTACGGCAAACTGATTGCCATTGCCAAGGTCAAAAATGATGGCTTTACTGCCCAATAAATCTGTACTTGCAAGCCTAGCAATACTATTTTTGGGGACCTCGTACTTAGGGTTGATCTTAAACTGTGCAAGTATTTGCCCATTGGGCTGTAAAGTGAGCGCTGAAACCCGGCCTATCTGAAACCCGTTTACCAATACCGGTTTAGAAACCGTTAGGCCGCTTACTTCATCATATTTAGCATAGAATTCGTTTTCGCTAGAAAAAACATCATTCCCTTTTAAAAAACCATAGCCTACTATTAAAATGGTAATGGCTACGACTGCAAGTATGCCTACTTTAGTTTCATTGGTTATTTTCAAAACGATTTCTTTAATTGTACTTATTCAAATTCCACCTGTTTCTTATAGGCTTGAATTGCGTTTAACAAAGAACTTACAATTTCGTTTTGGCCTGCCTCAGAATTCATGTAATCTTCTTCTTCAGAATTGCAAATGAAGCCGATTTCTGTAAGCACTGCAGGCATGCCTGCATGGCGCAAAACTGCAAGGCTTTGTTCCTGCACTCCACGGTCTATCCTTCCCGTTTTAATATATTCCTGCTGGATTAAAGTAGCAAGCCTTATGCTTTGTTCGCGAAAGGCATTCTTCATCAGATTAAGGATAATTACGCTCTCAGGATCACCGGGATCATATCCATCATAATTGTCTTTATAATCTTTTTCAAGCAGGATCGATGCATTTTCACGCAATACCACATCCTGTTCTCCAAGCCTGGCAGAACCTGCTACAAAAGTTTCTACGCCACGTGTTGATGTAGCCTTTTTGGTTACGGTAGAATAAACCGGGACTTTTTTGCCATGCTTGTCTTTTTTGTAAGATGATACATACCGTTGTGTTTCAACAGGCATGTCATTTACATGGATAGAGATAAAAAGATCGGCTTTTAGCGTGTTCGCAATGTTCATGCGCTCATACAATGGTATAAATGTATCATCAGATCGGGTGAACACAACTTTTACATCTTTTACATTTTCTTCAATAGCTTTCCCTAAGCGCAGCGCAGTTTTAAGCGCAATGTCTTTTTCTTTGGAATAAACTCCATGTGTATGGCCATCTTTGCCACCGTGCCCGGGATCAATAACTATAGTCCTGACACGGTATATTTCCCGTTTAAGAACAGGATCATCTTTAAACGATAGGATAGGCAAGCACAGTGCAAATGCCAGAAATCCTGAAATCAATCTTTTCAACTCGTAAAATTTAGTCATCCCCAGAAAACACACCTGCAACGAAGTGCATTATTTTATTGGCTACAGCTCATCATCCTGCAGCTCTTTAACGTATAGCACCTAAAATAAATATAGGCGGGCTTAAAAAAAGGAAAAATTTTCCACAATCTGGCAAATTGGGTTTTTATTCAAGCTCCATCTGCTTTTTATAGGCAGTTATAGCGTTTAAAATGC
>JAYVNR010000267.1:0-3250 GCA_043758305.1 Pedobacter sp.
TTTGTTGATGCTATTGTAGGTGGTGGCGGATTGATACAATTGCCTGTAGCCTTAATTTTGCTGCCTAACTTACCCGTAGTAAATGTTATTGGATCTTTAAAAATACCGGCCTTTTCCGGGACTGCATTTGCTGCATTCCAATATCTTAAAAAGGGTAAATTAAAGTGGAAGCTGTTGATTTTGATGATGGCTATAGCGTTTATTTGTGCATTTGCAGGCTCATTTCTTCTCAGCCGAGTCGCAAATTCTTTTATGAAGCCGATTTTATTAGTTGTTCTGTCATTAGTAGCAATATATACTTATGCTAAAAAAGATTTTGGCCAGCACACAGAAAAATTCCATGGTGATAACAAGCAACTGGCATATGGCATCATCATCAGTTTGGCAATAGGGCTGTATGATGGATTTATAGGGCCGGGTGCTGGAAGTTTTCTTGTGCTTTCATTCGTGTCTATCCTTGGGCTTGATTTTTTGAATGCTTCTGCACATGCCAAGATGGTGAACCTTGCTACCAACCTGGGTTCTATATGTTGGTTTTTGATAAGCGGGAAGATCCTGTGGGCTGTCGCATTGCCTATGGCGGCTAGCAATGCAGCAGGTGGCTGGTTTGGGGCAAAGCTTGCTATAAACAAAGGCAATCATTTTATTCGGATTTTTTTTCTGATGGTTGTTATTGCTACGCTTTTACGTTTTGCATATGATGTTTTTGTAAAAAGTTGAAGTCTGTACATCCAAAGCTGTATTTTTTAATTATTTTCCCGGCTTATAAAATCTTATGAAAACACTAAAACCTGCACTGCTAAACCTTTCTGTATCTTTCCTTCTGGCTATTTCTATTCCTTCAATTGCCCAGCAAAAAGACCCAATTATAGACCGTATTGTTAAGGAAGCAGGAGAAAATTCTCAGCTTGAAAAGCTTGCGCATGAATTAGTTGATGGCATTGGCCCGAGGCTGGTGGGCACTCCACAAATGCAGTTAGCAAATGAATGGGCTGTTGCCAAATATCAGGATTGGGGCATTAGCTCAAAAAACGAGCAGTGGGGCCAATGGCGAGGCTGGGAGCGGGGCATATCGCATATTGACATGCTATCCCCACGCATACGGTCTATTGAGGGGACTCAACTTGCCTGGAGCCCACCAACTTCAGAAAAAGGCGTAACTGCAAGCCTCATCATCCTTCCAGATCTAATGGACTCGCTTGCATACCAACGCTGGCTGCCAAGCGTAAAGGGGAAATTTGTATTGATTTCAATGAATCAGCCCACTGGCCGGCCAGATTATAACTGGACAGAATTTGGTACAAAAGAATCGATTGATAAGATGAAAACTGCTCGTACTGCTCAGACTGAAGCATGGGCAAATCGCATCAAGAAAACTGGCTATACTACCCGTACATTGCCTCCAATGTTGGAAAAAGCTGGTGCGGCAGGGATTATAACCTGCAACTGGTCGGCGGGATTTGGTGTAAATAAAATTTTTAGCGCCTACACAAAAAAAATCCCTTCTGTAGACATAGCCTTAGAAGATTATGGGATGTTTTATCGGCTAACAGAATCTGGGAAAAGCCCTGTAGTAAACATTCATGTTGAATCTAAAGAACGAGGGCTGGTGCCGGTTTCAAATACAATTGCTGAAATAAAAAGCGCAGAGAAACCAAATGAATATGTTTTGCTTTCTGCCCATTTTGATTCATGGGATGGAGGTACCGGAGCAACAGATAATGGCACAGGGACCATTACCATGATGGAAGCTATGCGCATACTTAAAAAAATATATCCAAACCCTAAGCGTACAATACTTGCAGGGCACTGGAGCAGCGAAGAGCAGGGGCTTAACGGATCCAGGGCTTTTGTAGAAGACCATCCAGAAATTACAAGCAATTTACAAGCAGTATTTAATCAGGACAATGGCACCGGGCGTGTAGTCAACCTGGCAGGGCAGGGCTTTTTAAATTCATATGATTATTTGGGAAGATGGCTTTCTAAAGTTCCCGATAATATCCGCCAACAAATTGTAACATCATTTCCCGGCACACCCGGCACCGGCGGTTCTGATTTTGCCCCATTTGTAGCTGTTGGAGTTCCAGCCTTTTCTTTAAGCTCTTTGAGCTGGTCATATGGGGCATATACCTGGCATACCAACCGCGATACGTATGATAAAATTGTATTTGATGATGTGCGCAACAACGCCATATTAACAGCAATTATGGTTTATATGGCTTGTGAAGACCCACAAAAAACTTCCAGGGAAAAAATCATTTTGCCTATCAATGCCCGAACTGGCGTTCCGGGAACCTGGCCTGTACCTGTAAAGGCAACCAGAAAAGGTGGGCTTGATTAATCTTGTGGATTGATATTATCCAGTTGAACAGAAATGATACGTAAGGTGTATGATTAAGATTTATTATATGATTAGTTTTATTTCTTAATTAAATTTCTATTTCCAATAAATTCTTAAAAAATGAAAAAAATAATTATTGCCATATTCATTATCAGCACTAGTTTTGTAATTAAAAGCTTTGCGCAAGGTACACCGGCAGGAGCTTCGATGCCAACTCTTCCTCCCGGAACCCGGCCTCAAGGTGCACCAGCCTTGTTAGATTTAGCCACTGCAAAATCTTTAGCAGAAGCTACAGCCGTGGCTGCAAAATCAGCGAATGCAAATGTTGCAATATCTGTAGTTGATGCAAATGGAGATCTTGTATATTTTATCCGTATGGATGGGGCAAGCGGTGGCGGCATAACAGCTTCACAAGCAAAAGCAAGAGGCGCTATTTTGTTTGGATTGCCCACAAAAACAGTATCCGATGCAGCTGCAAGCGGTACAGCAATCAATGCTATAATTACTCCCTCGGGCGTGGGCGGATCTGCAATATCTATTCAGCAAGGTGGTATTCCAATTATAAAGAATGGTAAAGTAATAGGCGGAATTGGTGCCGGAGGTTCATCTTCTGCAAATGATGAATCGTTTGTAAAAGCAGCTTTGGGATTAAAATAGGCAACATAACGTTTCTCGCCGTCACTCTTTAGCATTATCTGTATGTTCATCTGGCTTCATTTCAGCCATATTCATATCATGCTCCAATATTTTTTCATCTTTTCTATTCCGCCTGATTAGATATATTATCAGAAAAATAACTAAGAAGAGCACAGCGCCTACAAGTAAATAATTGATATTCATGTGATTCGATTTTGCTAAATATACATAAGCAAACCGAGCTTATTGTTGAATGAGATCAGACCAATAAAG
>JAYVNR010000268.1:0-10038 GCA_043758305.1 Pedobacter sp.
ATAGCTGTAAATCAATACATCCCGCGATACATCATAAATGCGCAAAAAATATAAACTCCCAAATACACATACCATGTGATATGCAAAGGAAGGTATCAATCTGCTTAAGCTATCGCTTAAAATCAAAGGCCTTTGAAAAACATAATTCTGAGATAGCAGGGCTATAATTATCCAACTGCAATTAGCAATAAAATATAATTCGCCAATGTTGTTATCAACAATAAAATATGTATTCCCAAAGTGGAAAAAAGATGCGATACTGATTGCAACATTTAAAATTACTAGATCGAGAACAAAAGTTATGATGGGAGCAAAACGAGAGTATCCGTGTTTCATAAACTGTTATTGAGTGACTGTAATTACAAATTGCATGGATATATGTTTGCTTTCTTTTAAAATAGAAGGTTGTTAAAATTATACAAATATATAAGAAAACACAGCATACTTAATATCAATACATTTTTGGAACTTTTCTATTGGTATATTAATTTTCTTATTTTTTTATTATTCTGATTGCTGTATTCCTTTATTTCTTCATTTATATTATTGATTACACACTCATAAAATCCAGTATCCAACAATAATGTTGATACAATGTTCCTCCATTGACCAACATCCTCAACACAAAATAATCCTTTTTCTATAAAACTCTCCAACCCAGTTATTCCGCTCGTGGTGGTTATAATGGGCTTGCCGAAAAAAAGAGGCTCAGCATTTTTGATTTTTAGCCCGCTGCCCTTTTGAACAGGATTGATACAAACATCTACAGAATCATATAATTCTTTTAAATTATCAACAATACCTAATAACCTGATTGAACTATCATTTGAAAATTCTTCAAGCTGATCAGAAATTGCACCGGCAATAGATAGTTCAATTCCCTTTATCTCGAGTTTTAGGAATGGCCAAACATGTTTTAAAAATTCATAGATTGACTGATAGTTTAGATAGTAGCCCGTTGCAATATATAACAATTTGTAACGACTGTTACGAGTGTCTGACGGAGTGTATGGAAACATATATCCTATTGTATCAACGTTAGAAGTACATCCGTTAGACTTAAAAAAATCTTCTTCTTCATGTTGTATGGCTATTACATTATCAGCACGGTTTAATCCTTTGATTTCGTCACTAAGATTGATACGGATATTTTTAAAGCCTTTCTTAAAGTTAAAGATTGAGTTATATCGCAAAAACATACAATCATGCGTGTCTAATATCTTTTTAACCTGAACGGGAGTATATTCAAGCAGCTTAGAATAATATGTATAATTTATCCACACAAAATCGGGAGATATTTCCTTTATTGCCTTTTGATAAAACTTAATATCCGCTGTACGTAAATAATCGTCTATCTTTACATTTCTATATTGTTCCCCTAACAAAATGGCTTTTAATGCCTTTAATTTATAGGGCAAAAGGAATGAACGGAGCAAGGAAAATCTGCGATAGAAATATCTGGTGCCGAATTTATGAATCATTTTAGCCGGGTCAAAAGGCCTTTCAGGGATATGCAGATAATATACTTCTAAGCCCATACTTTCTAATTCCTGATGCACTGATGCAATCCTGGTAGAATTGCCTGAATATGCCGGATAACACTCAATTGGAGAAACGATAAGTACCCTGAGTTTCATTGATGTATAGTTCCAGAAACTGCTGCCATCTTTTTAAACTTTATTTTCAGTACAGATAGTACTATGAACCCGAAACTGAATAGGCGGCTAATGAATAACTTTTTTAGAAAATAGGAAGTGACTTTTAAATCAGGCTTGAGCAATGTGTGCTGAAATATTAGCCATTTTAGTTGCAAAAATTTGCTTATCTCAAATTTTGAGTTGATAAAGCGTATAAATAAAATTGAAGCATCTATTTTTTGCCTGTAATTTTCCTTTGAATTGGATGAAATGCTATTGCCCCCAAAACGCCATGATACAGGCTTGCCAGGAATTGTATAAATACCATTCTCTTCTCCAAAATTAATCCAGGTGGCATCATCAGACGCCCATCCAATGGGGAATTCAACAAAGCCCTTTTTAGCCACATAAATTTTTTTAGAAAAGATATATTCGCATGCGGTGCTTAAAGACTTTATCTTAAGCCTCTTGATTAAAAAGTCATAAGCTGTTTCTAAAGGAGGTTGCTCAGCCATGTTGGATATTAGCTGCCCAGAGTTATCAATCATTTGTACATTAAACCTCATGAGATCTATCTCTGCCTTACCTTCAATAAACTTATAAAAACGCTCTACTGCGTCTTCTGCCATTATATCATCATCACCAAATAACCAGATGTATTTTTCCCCCCTGCATAAGTCAATGCTGCGTTCCCATTGCTTAGTTAAGCTTATTTGTCCTAAGTTGTCATCGAAATAATTATACTGTATGTTTTCCTCCCATCCACTTCCAAATATTTCTTCTATAATTTTTAATGGATTATCAGTGCTACAGTCATCTCCTATATATAATTTAAAAAATTGATTGGTTTGAGCCTTTATTGATAGCAAAGCCTCCCGGAAAAATTTAATTTTATAGTAAGGGATAACTATGGCAAGCTCTGCTTCCATAGCAAATTAAAACCTAAACGATATATTTAGTGAAAGATGGGTATTCCATGTATCATGGCCAGGTGCCCAATATTCATCTGGAGTAGCTATTGTGCCAGGAGGATTAACGTTTTTGTAATCCCATTGATAATTAAACGAATGTATCCTTTGAAGGTTAGCATCTAAAAGAAATTGCTTGTAATCCCAGGCTATGCTCAAGCCATTGCTAAAATCTATCCAGTGTATCCGGGGATCTACAAATGAGGAATAATAAAAATCGCTATTGTGCACATATCGCTCAAATTGCAATCCAATTTTTTTTAGCCCTCTTTTCCAATTCAAGCCTAAAGATTGCAAACCGCCACCGCTACCAATCCCTGCACCCAAAACTTCCCCCAAGTTTGTATATCCATCCCGCACCTGATCATGGATATACCAAGGTGGGGATTGGCGCACTCGGTATGTTTTGCTAGCTTCCATTTGTGTAACTTCAATAGATGCTTCAATGTAATCTTCCTTTGTTTTTAATTGAAACATTTTAGTTATCCCGGCTATATACGCCCGTGAATGATCTGGCTGTATTAAAAAATCTCTAAGATTCCAGTGAAAATCATTAATTCCATATTCAAAATATATTTCAGCATTATCCTTCGGGAATAACCACCGTAAAAAATAAGAGCTATATAAATCTTGTTTCCTATTTAAAGCTTTATCAGCACCTTCTGTGTTCCTTAAATAAATAGAAGATATTGGCAAATAAGAACTTAACTTATTCCCCATATCAGCATGATTAACCGCAGCAGAACGTGCCAGCCCAATAAACAAGCCATTAACCCACTTTGGTTGATAAGTAGCTACCAACCCTGAAATATTGCGCCAATCTTTTGGTTTTGGAATAAAATATTGTTCTCCGGTATTTATCCCGTCTTGAATAGGAAAATATCCCGATTGGTTTAAGCGCCCATTAATAATTTGTGCTTCTATTAATCCTATGGAAGTATGAATTGGGTGGGCAGTATGAATTGTATAATGTTTGAAGCCGGCCGCATTATTGCTCATTAAAAGGGAATTCCGTTTGCCTGGGCCCCACCACATACTTTCGGTGGAAACACCCGCCGAGACTGGTCCTAAGGTTACTAATAAATTGCTCTGGCCCGCAAATAGTTTAGAATATGTACCTCCTCCAAATCTCTCGGGAGCATCTATTTTATTAACATATTGTTCATAATACCACTTTACAAATCGCTTATCATCAAAATCATTGCTTGCAAATCCGGGATATTTTGAGTTTTGAGAAAAAACCCATTCTGGCTGTAATTGAATACTGATAAATTTATAATTTAAAAAAATACCTGCGCTTATCATTGATTCATAGCCTTTGGCTGGAACCATTGGCCCATCATTCCATCCGTATGGCTGAGCGGAATTATATTGTTGCTTTAATACCAAAGGAAGAGCTTTAATTAAAACTCCCTTCAATCCATCCATTAAAACTCCTCCTTCCCCTCTTCGTAAAGTGGTATCATTTACAGGCACATTAAGCGACCTTAAAGAGATAGGCCTAATAAGAAATGATATAGATGAATCTGCTTTTCCAAGCAATTGTTGGCTTCTAAAATAATCTTCCAATCCTATTGCACCTACCGGGAGAGACTGCGAATAAGAAATAAATGGAGCTGCAATACATAGGCTTAATAGGCCTATTGACAGTTTTAATTTATTCATTTTAAAAGCCATTTTAAAATTGATAGGAAATATTTAAACTGGCATGCATATTATCGCTTTTCGTTCCAGGCTGCCACCATATTTTGGCATCAGGAGAATTTTGTATAGTACGCCCCCATTCATAATTTAGAGAATGTATCCATTGAATCTGAATAGAAGCAACAAATTTTTTATAATCCCATTGAGCATTTCCACCTAATCCTAAATCCACCCAAGGGCGTCGCAGGTCAGAAAAAGCATCATATTGAAAATCGTTATTATGAACATACCTGTCAAACCTGATCCCTACTTTTTTTAAGCCGTTCAACCAGTTCAACTGCAAAGTTTGTAAATCGCTCCCTGTGCCAATACCAGCTCCTATTATTTGCCCCATATGCGTGTAGCCTTGGGTAACCAGATGATGTGCATACCATACAGGCGCAATACGTATAAAAGTAGTCTTAGAGTTTTCTAATTGGGTGGCCTCTATTGTTGCCTGCAGATATTTTTCTGAGCCAGCCAGCTTGAATAGTTTTTGAAACCCAATAAGGTAAGCCCTAGAATGTTCAGGTTCTACCTCAAGATCTCGCAAATTATAGGGATGGTCGTTACGCCCATATTCCAAATACATTTCTGCTTGTGATTTCAATAATACCCATCGCATAAAAACCGTGCTGTACTGATCCTGTGCTTTTGCATCCTCTTTAGCTTCGCCAGCTTTTTTCTTTTCCAGTGCAGAAAATAATGGTACATAATCTGTTAAGCGTGAAACATCTTTGTGGTAATTATTGAACACCCGTGTAAAACCTATAAAAATTCCAGGTGTCCATTTAGGCTGATAACTAAAAACCGAACCGGCAAGGTACCGCCAATCATTTGGTTTGACTGCTTTATAAGAACTGTTTTGCAAAGGCAAATATGCCGAACTATCCAACCGGGCTCCAATTATCTGGCCTTCAAATGATCCTATAGGCGTATGAATAGGGCGGACAGTATTGAGTGTTACGTGCTTAAATCCCGGCGCATTATTGCTCATGAGCAGTGAGTTCATTTTGCCTGGGCCCCACCAAAGATTTTCGCTTGATATGCCTGCCGATACCGGACCAAAGGTTAGCCTAACACTGCTCTGCCCGGGGAATAATTTAGAGTAGGCCTCATCTCCAAATCGCTCAGGCAAGTCTATCCTGTTAGATACATAGTCAGTATATGCCTGTATCACATTGCCCGTATGCCCTGCACTTAAAAAGCCGTCGAATGATTTATTGGCCGCATACACCAATTCTGGTTGCAATTGTATGCTTAAAAATTTGTATTGCAAGAAAACTCCTGCAGTAACCATAGTTTGATAGCCGCGTGCAGGAATCATAGCGCCATCATTCCATCCATAAGGATGTTTTGAATTATATTGCTGAGTTAAACTTATGGGCATTAACCGGACATACAAGCCTTTGTTGACATACTCAACCCCGGAACGATTAAAAAGCCTTATTCCTGAATCTTTGGTGTTATTTGGATTATAAATATCCTCAAAATTGAGCAATGATTTTTTATTAAGTGGCCGCACCATGAATGAAAGGGTGGAATCAAGTTTGCCCAGTAACTGTTGGTTTCTGTAATATTCTCCTAGAAATGACCCAACTGGCAAAGATTGAGCGCCGCAATAAAACGGAGTAAAAAATAATAACAAACAATAGACCTTAATATTCATCGCACATACTTTACCCAAGGTGAAAATTAGTTTCAAGTTTGGTTTCAATAGGGTATTTCAAAAAACTGCCCGAATACTCTTTCTTCTTTTCGAATTTGAAAAAAATCCCAACTGACATTGTGGGCAATATTTTAGCTAAAGGCTGGGCGAGCACCGGTGGTAAAGGATAAAAATTGCTTCCGCCAAAGTCAGTAAGCTCAAGAGCATTTTCAGACCCCTCGCTTATAAACTTACATAAGTCATTTTTAGTGTATCCCCGAACATGTGCTTTATGGTTATGTATGGATGTCGGCTGGTTCCCTATCAATAATAAAAATCTGTTATGCAGAGAAGCCAGATTAGGTACACCGATAATCGCACTTCCTCCCACCTTTAGTACTCGGTTTATTTCATGAAATATCCACCATATCTCTTTGCAATGTTCTATGATTTGATTGCCTATAACCAGATCTACCGTATTATCAGAAAATGGCAAAATATCCCTTTCTATATTTTTATCGTGCACAGTGATTCCCTTTGCTCTCAAATCTTCCACGTAAGGGGGAAAATTTTCAACTGCATGGAGTTTGGCGTTTGGAATGTTTTCTTTAATAATCAACAAATCATTTCCATAACCAGCCCCAAGATCTATCACAATAGCTCCCGGCTTAACATCTTGCGAAAATTTTTTAATAAAATGCCTCCCGTAATTAAGGCTTTTGTCTATCATAGTGCGGGTAATATTATCAAATCCGTTTTAAAAACGAACTATGCCGCCAAAATTAGTTTTTTATATCTATACAAAGATAGTTTAAGCTATTTTTGTAGTTTGTGCCAATATAAAATGAATCGAAAAACACGTTGGGCCAGCCAGATTGAGAAATTTTTAATGAAGAGCAATCTGGTTTTAATAAGGACTCCGCTGCTTCTAAAACGCTCCCGAAAATTTGATCTGTCATACAGGGATGGGACTACGTTCGTACCTCTACTTTAGAACTTTGCGCATCAGAAATATATGAACATGGGCTTGAGGGCGCCGTTGCCGAAGTAGGGGTTTACAAAGGGAGAGTCTGCCAGCGCAATAAGCCAAGCCTTCCCAGATAGGATATTTTATTTGTATTATACTTTTAAAGGCCTCGATCAAACTGATATAGATCACGAGAAAGAAATAGGCATTAATGAATCTGCCCATGATATTGATTTTTCGGACACCAGCGTCGATTATGTTCTCTCCAAACTTGCAAATAAGGATAACTGTAGGGTTAGAAAAGGTTATTTTCCTGATACTGTGGCCGAAGAAACCCAAGAGAAGTTCGTTTTTATTGGCCTCGATGCCGATTTGTATAAACCGATCTATGACGGGCTTGAATTCTTCTACCCCCGCCTGCAAAAAGGCGGATACATATTTATTCATGATTTCAACAACAATAAATTTTCGGGAGCTAAAGCTGCAGTAAAGAAATTTTGCAGTGAAAATAGCATTGCTTTTGTGCCGCTAACAGATATTGCTGGAACTGCAGTTATAGGTAAAGCTTAACTATCCAACTTGCAATATTTTATCCATTGCAATAAGAACAGATTCTATACTAATATTTTGCATACAATTCCCCTTTGCCCTATAATATTCATAGCCATAATCCAAATAGCCAAAAGTGCCATGTTCTGGCTTTACATTAATGGTGCTAGTACTGTAAGGGCTCCATCTATTAATATTTGTAGGGCCATGCAGGCATACCTGCTTCTTCTCCAATGCCGCAGTTATATGTGCAATGCCTGTATTAACCGATATTACTAGCTCTGCTTCAGAAATAATATGAGTAATTTCCTGTAGGTTGTATTGGCTTGCAATATTGATAACTTTCAAATTTTGCAGGCTTGAGGGTAGCGGTTCAACCAATTGTTTTGTTTTTTCTGCATCAGCTTTAGAGCCGCTTAGCAGGATGTGGTCAAATTTACTGGCAATTAGGCCGATTAGATTTTCCCATCGATCTTGAGGCCATTCTTTCATATAACTCTTATATCCTCCGGGCCAGGGATGAACAATGCAATATCTTCCAAGCCCCTGAATTAAATGTCCTGAAGATTTAGTTTGTTGGATGTTAACGGAAGGATTATGGTGTACGCCTTGATAAATAGGCCTAATCAAACTTCTGAAATTCTCTATCTCATGTTTTAATGATGAATGTGGTATAGCAATGTCATATAAATAATGCCTGTGCTGGGCATGAGAATTAAAGCCAATTTTACAATCAGCCTTAAAAAAGAACGCATAAATAGCATTAATGCGAGGCCAAGGGCCAAAATCTATTAAAACATTAAAAACACCTTCATTCCTGATGATTGCGCATGCTTTTATAAATTGAGTTATCGGGATCTTGATTATTTTATCAATTCCGGATAGAATTTTCACAGCCTGAAAGTTTGTATTGCCAGTAAATACTACAATTTCTGCTTCTTTGTAAGCTGATCGCAAATCCGCAATAGCAGCTGACATTAAAATATTATCTCCAATAGAGCCTAAATTTAAAATAGCGATGCGGTTAATATGCTGCGGAACACGCTTCCTCTTTCCCAAAATAAATATCCGCAAAACCTGTATCAAAGGGATTCCAAGCCAATAGTCCATCTTATGAAATAACTGGTTACCCTTTTCCATAAATTCCTGTAAGCATAGCAGATACTTTATCGAAAAACATTTCTCGACTAAAACGGCTTTTAGTTAGCGTGTACTGAGTATGGGCAATTTCTGTTTTAGATTCCGAAGTAGCATTGAAAGTCTTTCGGATATTCCGGATCAATGCTTCCTGGCTTTCAAAAAGTATTGCACATGTTTGTGAAGCTATCTCTTGCAAACCGCCCTTTTTCTCTACAAAAGTAATACAGGAACACAGCATAGCTTCAATTGCAACCATCCCGAATGGCTCTTCCCATTTAGAGGCTATTATAGCATAATGAATATTATGATTTTGAATAAATCCGGGAATATCAGTACATGACCCTGCAAATTTTACATTAGCAGGGGCTGCATTCTTTAATTTTTTAAAGTACCCTTCAGTGTCGTTTTCGGGTGCACCAACAATATAAAAATTATGCTCAACCAACTGAGATGCTGTTTGTAATACGGTTTCAAACCCTTTTTCTGGTATTATCCTGCCAATTGAAATAAAATTACACGGGCCATCATGATTTTTAAATCTCTTTTCAAAATCTTTTGAAAATCTTTCAGAAGCGCAGGGCTCTATTACATACAGTTTTTCCTTCTTACTGGTTTTAATACTACTAATATATTCCGTCTGCAAAAAGGCGGACGTAAAGATAATGGCACTAGTAGATTTCTCCTTCTCAATAGCAGATAATAAAGCTTTGCCAGTAGCATCCAAATCTATGTGGATATGATAAATAAATTTCTTATTAAACACTTTAGATAATAAATATCCTAGCATAAAATACCTGGAACCATTGATATAAACAATATTTGCTTTTTTTATTTCTGCAATTAATGAGCGGATTTTCAGGTAATGGATGCCAAGTTTAATAATATCAACTAAACCCTTTTTGCTATTTGTAAGGCTAAGTGCCGGAAGATAATGAAACTTTGCAGTTGCTCTTGATTGTATATAATCACCAGGTGGGATAGCTGCAGTACAATCATATCCTAATTGCGAACATGTATTTATTAAATCAATAAGCACATTTTGCCCGCCTCCGACTTTATTGTATTGATCTATGAACAAAATACTTTTCATAGGTTTTTAAGCAATTCTATCCACCGGGCTAAAAACAGGTCGGGAGAATATTTTTTTGCATCAAGAAGGGCATTTTCGCTGTATGAATGTAGCCTTTCCGGATCTTTGATCAGGCACAAAATAGATTCTGCAAGCTTTTCTATATTGTTATCTTCAACAAGTATCCCATCTACTCCATCCCGCACTATTTCGGCGGGCCCGGTTTCGCAATTAAAACTAACTATTGGCAAGCCATATGATTTTGCTTCAATTAAAACCAAGGGCAAACCTTCAAACCTTGAAGACATAGCATATAAGGAACTATCCATAAAATACTCGTTTACTTTTAAGGTGGCTGGTATAAATTCAACCCACTC
>JAYVNR010000269.1:0-3232 GCA_043758305.1 Pedobacter sp.
GCTTTTATTTAATTGATTAAAAAATATTTTTCTTGCCCTAAATTTAGGGACTGCAAAGATAGGGATATTTATTTATTTGGCAAGTGAGCGGGGAAGAAAGTTGTGGGTGTGGGTTAAGGGTTAAGGGTGTTGGGTTGTGGGTTGTGGGTGGTCGGTTTGGGGAGTGGGTGGTCGGTTTGGGGAGTGAGTTCGCTTTTAAATGTTAGATAAGGGTGTAAAGAAACAGGTTTAGGGGAAGATTAAAATGTTTGAAAACGGGCGGGTTGTGGTGCTTGGGGTGGGATAGCCCCGCTGTTCACTGTAGCCCTCATGCCTCGGGGCTGCCGTTGCCATCTGGTTTATTAACAAGGGGCATTGCAGGGCACTTTATACCATTAAGTTGATTTATTAGTTAAGTTTTAATTTTACCGGCCATGTCCGTAGAGAGTTCAGCGCAGCGCCTCTACGGATTCATCAATAAAAAAGAGCCTCTGGCTCGTAATGGAGTTTGAAACTCCCCCTTATTAACCAATCCTTAGAGCCCTTCGGAACTCTAAGGACAGATAAAGGGTGATTTGCGATAAACTAGACATCATTGTTTTGATTCAACCACCATGACCGTTCCCTTTAATTTCCGCACACTTGAATTTTGGTTAAAATAATATGTTTCAGCGGTGTCAAGGGGGCTCATTGGTCTTG
Organism: Pedobacter sp.; assembly: GCA_043758305.1. GTDB lineage: Bacteria > Bacteroidota > Bacteroidia > Sphingobacteriales > Sphingobacteriaceae > JAQSWM01. The sequence goes on from JAYVNR010000269.1 coordinate 679, forward strand.
TTAACATACCCACGGCGTTAACATTCCAGCTGATGGCTATTAACTTTTTGCCCTCTATAACGTGAATAGTGTATGTTTCAGTTTTCCTACTTATGGTAGTATTGCAGGAAGCCAATAATATAACTATGATTACACAGAATAATTTTTCTATAATCTTCATCTCAAAACGACGTAATATTCCTAGTGGGTAGGTTATAGGTTCTTACTTAAAATCAAGAAACTAAGTTCCAACTTACGTCCCCGTGCCCAGACCAACTTTTGCTTGGAATAGTTCTAATTGGTGTCAGTTGTGCATTACTTTCCTTTGGAATATCTTCACATAATTCAAGAGCTTTATAATCGCCTGATTGCCAATGGTAATGATTATCCGTAATAAAAATTTGGCAATTCAATTTGTGTAAAACGTTTACTAGCCACACGCCAGAGGCATTTCCACCACCACAACATCCACCGCCATATCTAATATGTATTATGTGAGAGATTGTCGCATTATTTGGAATTAACTTTTTGCAATAGAATTCCTCATTCTCTGCAAATGCATATAAAACCGGATAAGTAATACTGCCAAGTCGCTCACTATAAATTCTTATTTTCAAAAAAAGTGCTTTGTCTGTTATCTCACTGCCATTTGAAAAATCAACAATCTTTTCATGCAGCTCAAGATTGAGTCCGGGCAACTCTTCAATGCTTTCCAGAGAAACAGTTGTTCTATCGTCAGCATAAATAATTTCAGTGTCTAAAAAGGTTGAATTTCGCCAAGGAAAATAGTCGGTAAAAAGAAACAAGTCAGGTGGTAGCGGTTCCTGTTGTGAGGATGGGTGCAATTTCGAATAAGAAGTATGCAAATAAAGCAGGGCTCTAAAGTCTTCCCCTGCCGAAGGATACCAGGCTATTCTTGGCTCAACTCCTAGCGTGTTTAGGAATTTCTTTAGTTGACCGTTATTATTCCCATTAAGATTTATAAGAAGTTTTTTTGACATTATAAAACTAAGGTTTCAATTTTGGTTTAGCCCGAGGTGTTCTGTGAGGAAAACTTTCAATTCCTCTTTGCTAGTTCGCTTATTATTTACTGCGTACCCACTTGGACTCAAAGAAGCAGTCACGAAGTCAATTTTTCTTTTATTGCAGATTGCCACAACAGTTTCCATAAAGAAGCCAAATCCTGTGGCTTCTAACTTCTTTTCTTTTGGTTTATAATAGTTGGCACCAATCCTATTGTTGCCCATAGTGTGGATAACTTTTTTAATTGTGGGTGAATGTTTGAGCACTTCTATTATACTTGAATTGTATGAACGCGATAGCTTTATTTTTCCTTTTTTATTGAAGTTCATATTTGTCGTCCAAATAGTTTGATCTAAGAAACCAGAATAAACTTTCTTATGGACGAATTCGTTTAGTATCTCATGGCTTTCAGCGTAGAATTTAATCGAATTTATTACATCCAAGCAGCAAAACCTATTCCGCATAATCTCCAACTTTCTATTAAGCTTTTCAGCTTTTTCAGCGGGATCGAAAAAATACATGTCGTTTTCACCAATAATCTCCGCTATGATCCTCCAAAAGTAGTTCTCACTTCTGCCATAGTAGTAGTCCAGTGAATTGTCAAGTCCGTTGAAAGGATTAAACGAGCCAAGAACAAGTGTCTTGGGGTTCTCAACTTCTGCTGGAGTCTTCCAGTTGAGTTCAATTGATTGATGCTTTACTGTAATATTTGCCATGACAATAGGTTTGCTTATGTTAAACTATGCTGTTAAGTTTAAGTATTATTTAAAATTGCTCCGTATGTTTTTTAAAGATAGGTTCTTATCATAAGGAAAATAGCCGTGGATTCTAAACACCCTATAATCAATTCCTTCTCCGATATCGAAGACGCCAGAAATAAAAATAACTGAACTTTTGTCGAATTGCATTTCCTGTAGAAAAAAGTAATGAAGGGTACATTCCTGTCCATCATAATTATCTGTGTACAATGTACCGTTATAAAGTTCTGAGCATAAGTGAAGCTTAGCTATATCAAAACAAAAAAAGCAGTGTTCAAATCTGTAATATAGATGTTTAAATTCGGGATCCAGAGTAGCCTCGAACTCAATTGTGTCTTTGCTTTGGATTGTTGATGCGTCTCGGAAATAAATTATTCCATTTATGGGTGCATAGGGTTGTAAGCTCCCCCAAAAACAGTACAATTTAAAAGTAGAAAAAGTCTACTAAATTTAAATTGTATAAAAAATGAAAAAGAGCACATTCACACCAGAACAGATTGCCCGTATCTTAAAAGAGTTTGACCATGGGAAGCCGGTAGACCAGATCAGCCGCGAGCACGGGGTCAGCAAAGCGACGTTCTACAAATGGCGCCAGCGCTACGGGGGGCTAGAAGCGACCGAGCTAAAGCGGCTCAAGGAGCTGGAGGAAGAGAACAGCAAGCTCAAGCGGATGTATGCCAACCTAGCTTTAGACCTGGAGGCAGCGAAGTGGGTCATCGAAAAAAAGCTTTAGCGCCCTGCCATAAGCGCCAGATCGTAGCAGAGGGCGCAGCAGCAGGGTTCGGCACCAGCAG